>NZ_JBPQTV010000520.1:0-2823 GCF_051386515.1 Streptomyces sp. URMC 123
CCTGCCTCACCGAGGGCCTGCGCCCCCTGCCGCCGCGCGACCTCACCACGGCCGCCGCCCCGCAGGAGTCCCACCTCCTCACGCCGGGCGAGACCGCGCGGCTGCTCGGCCGGTACGGCATCCGGGTGCGCACCACGCTGCCCGCGCCCGACCCGGACGCCGCCGCGCGGGCCGCCGCCCGGCTCGGCTACCCGGTCGCCCTCAAGACCACCGCCCCCCATCTGCGCCACCGCGCCGACCTCGGCGGCGTCCGCCTCGACCTCACCAACGAGACCGAACTGCGCCGCGCCCACCAGGAGCTGACCGCCGCCCTGGGCCCGGCCGAGGAGCTGCGCCCGGTGGTGCAGGCCATGGTGGCGCGCGGGGTCGACACGGTGGTGCGCGCGGCCATCGACCCCGGCGCCGGCGCGGTGCTCTCCTTCGGCCTCGCCGGGGCCCCCTCCGAGCTGCTCGGCGACACCGCGCACCGGCTCGTGCCCGTCACCGACCGGGACGCCGCCTCGCTCATCCGTTCGCTGCGCACCGCGCCGCTGCTGTTCGGCTGGCGGGGCGCGCGCCCGGTCGACACCGCCGCCCTGGAAGAGCTGCTGCTGCGGGTCTCCCGGCTGGTGGCCGACCACCCCGAGGTCGTCGCCGTCGACCTGGAGCCGGTGGTGGTGGCCCCCCGGGGCCTGAGCGTGCTCGACGCGGCGGTCCGCCTCGCGCCCCCCGCGGCCCGTACGGACTTCGGCCCGCGCCGGCTGCCCTCGTACTGAGGTACGACCAGGTGGGCGGCTCCCCGTACTGACGCGCGGCCCGACGCGCGGTCGCTCCGTACTGACGTGCGCACCGACGCGTGGCCGCCCCCGTACGGAACGGAGCGCCGCCGCGGACAGCCCGCACCCGCCACGCCCCGTAGGATGGAGCTCATGGCGAAGACCGGTACGACGACCCAGGGGCTGCGCGCGGCGATCGAGCGCAGCGGCTACTACCCGGCCCTCGTGGCCGAGGCGGTGGAGGCCGCCGTGGGAGGCGAGCCGGTCGCGTCCTACCTGGTGCACCAGGAGACGACGTTCGACTCCAACGAGGTCCGCCGCCATGTGACGGTGCTCGTCCTCACGGGCAACCGCTTCATCGTCAGCCACACCGACGAGCAGGCCGCGGACGCCACCTCCCCCTCGCCGTACGCCACCACCTCCACCGAGTCGGTGAAGCTGGAGAAGATCTCCTCCATCGTGGTGAGCCGGGTCGTCGCGAACCCCGAGTCGTACACCCCCGGCACCCTCCCGCGCGAGGTCGTGCTCACCATCGGCTGGGGCGCCGTCAACCGCCTCGACCTGGAGCCGGCCGCCTGCGGCGACCCCAACTGCGACGCCGACCACGGCTACACCGGCTCCTCCACCGCCGACGACCTCAGCCTGCGGGTGAGCGAGGCCGGCGACGGGCCGGACTCCGTGCGCCAGACCCTGGCCTTCGCCCAGGCGCTCTCCGAGGCGACCGCGGTGACCGGCCGCTGATGGCGCATACCGCCACGCCGGGCCCGGCCTGGCACGAACCCACCCCCCTCGATCCGCGCGGCGCCCCGGCCCCCCGGTACGGCACCGGCTCGCTCGCCGATCTGCTGCCGACCGTCGCGGCGGGCCAGGGCGTGCCCGGGCTCACCCCCGGTCTGGACCTCGCCCCCGCCGACCGCGTCTGCGTCTTCCTCGTCGACGGACTCGGCTGGGAGCTGCTCAAGGCCCACCCCGACGAGGCGCCGTTCCTGACCTCGCTGATGGCCGGCTCGTACGGCGGCACCGGGCAGCCGCTGACGGCCGGGTTCCCGTCCACCACCGCCACCTCGCTGGCCTCGGTCGGCACGGGTCTGCCGCCCGGCGCGCACGGCCTCGCCGGCTACACCGTGCGCGACCCCGCCACCGACCAGCTGATGAACCAGCTCCGCTGGCGGCCGTGGACCGAGCCGCGCGACTGGCAGCCGTACCCCACCGTCTTCGAGCTGGCCGCCGCGGCCGGCGTGGCCACCTGCCAGGTCACCTCCCCGGACTTCCGCCACACCCCGCTGACGCAGGTGGCGCTCAGCGGCGGCACCTTCCACGGCCGGCTCTCCGGCGAGGAGCGGATGGACCTGGCGGCCGACCGGCTCGCCGCCGACGACCGCTCCCTCGTCTACACCTACTACAGCGAGGTCGACGGCAAGGGCCACCGCTTCGGCATCGACTCGGACGCCTGGCGCGGCCAGCTGATGTACGTCGACCGGCTCGTCGAACGCCTGGCCGAACAGCTGCCGCCGCGGTCGGCGCTCTACGTCACCGCCGACCACGGCATGATCGACCTGCCGGACGACCCCGAGGCGCGGATCGACTTCGACGAGGACTGGGAGCTGCGCGCCGGCGTCGCGCTGCTCGGCGGCGAGGGCCGGGCGCGCCATGTGTACGCCGTGCCCGGCGCCGCGGCCGATGTGGCCGCCGTCTGGCGGGAGGTGCTCGGCGACCGGTTCTGGGTGGCCACCCGCGACGAGGCGATCGCCGCGGGCTGGTTCGGCCCGCGCATCGACGAGCGGGTGCGCGGGCGGATCGGCGACGTCGTCGCGGCCGCCTGCGACGACGTCGCGATCGTGGCCACGCGCAGCGAGCCGAACGAGTCCGCGATGATCGGGCTGCACGGCTCGATGACCGCCGTCGAACAGCTGGTCCCGCTGCTCGAGATCCGCACGTGACACGGTCCGCGACCACCGCGGCCACCGCGACTGTCCGGACCCCGCCGACCGCGTCTGCGTCTTCCTCGTCGACGGACTCGCTCACCCGCAGGCTGAGGTCGTCGGCGGTGGAGGAGCCGGTGTAGCCG
>NZ_JBPQTV010000521.1:0-2815 GCF_051386515.1 Streptomyces sp. URMC 123
GGCCACGCCGAAGGCCGGGGGCCTTGGTCCGCGCCTTCGGCGCGGGGGCGGTTGGTTGTGGTCGCGCGCCCGGTGGTCGGGTGGGGTCGGGGCCGCACCGGGGCACGGGCCGCCCGGGTGTGAGCAGTTGCGGTACAGAACGTGCCGTTGAGATTGATCAGGGTCCGGCTGGCGCCGGGGGGACCGAGCCGTCCGGCCGCCGGATGCGGACTCGACGGGGGCGGAGGGTGCCGCCGGTGTCCTGGAGGACGGCGAAGTTGGCATGGGCGGCCTCGACGGCTCCGGGCTAGCCTCGCGTTTGGCGTGCGGGGTGCCGGGGCGCCACGGTCGGCCGGGCCCCGCGGTCGGCGGGCGTGGGCACGCGCAGGAGCTCGCCGAGCCGGGACACCCTTGTGAAGCGGCCGGCGTGGCAGGCGCCGGCAACCGCACCCGTGCGCGAGCCGCACGGCGACCCGGGTTCGGCCCGGCAGCGCGGGCAGAGGTGCCCGGGGAGGCTTCTTGAGGCGGTCGACCGGCAGGGGCGAGCCCACTAACCGGTTTGCGTGCGGAGCCTGGAATGTCCTACCGTCGATGAGTTCCTGTGCCGAGGTGTCGGTGGCAGGGGCCGGATTTCCTGTTCCTTCTGTGTCGATCTTGAGGTGACGACTTATTAACCAGGCCATGTAGCCGTCCGCGTTCCCCGCGTGCTGTTGTGTCGCACGTGTCCGGGGGCGGACGTCGCGCTGGCCTGAGTTGCGTCACCCTCCCCCACAGTTTTCTTCCCGGGTGCAGCTCTGCCGTCTGCCCCGGGTTCCGTGTTTTCCGGCCCCGGCGCGGCCGTCGACAGAGCTCCCCGATTCCTTTGGATCAGGAGTTTCCCGTCGTGTCTTCCTCCGCGCTCGACAACGAGCCGAAGCACACCACCCAGCCCCCATCCCAGCCCCCGACCCAGCCCGCACCCGGTCCGTCGAAGATGGGCCTGGCGGCCTGGATCGCCCTCTTGGTGCTCCTGGGCGCCGAGCTGATGGACATGATCGACCAGTCGGTCGTCCTGACCGCCCTGCCCGCGATCCAGGAGTCCACCGGCGCCGGACCGGACACGGTGCAGTGGCTGACCACCGGCTACTCACTGCCCATCGCCGTCGGGCTGATCACCGGCGGACGCCTCGGCGACCTCTACGGCCGCCGGAGAATCCTCCTCATCGGCACCGTCGTGTTCACCACGGCCTCGCTGCTGTGCGGCCTCGCTGCCGGGCCGGGCGTGCTGATCGCCGCCCGCGCGCTCCAGGGCGTGGGAGTGGCCGTGATGATCCCGCAGATCCTGGCCACCCTCCATGTCACCTTCGAGGGCCGGAACCGCAGCAAGGTGTTCGGCCTGTACGGGGCCGTCATGTCGCTCGCCAATGTCGTGGGCCCGGTGATGGGCGGTCTGCTGACCGAGGCGGACCTGTTCGGGCTGTCCTGGCGGCCGATCTTCCTGGTCAACGTGCCCGTCGGCCTCGCCGTGATCCTCCTGGGGCGCCGGTTCATCCCCGAGTCGACCGTGAAGAAGGCCGACCGGCTCGACCTGACCGGCATGCTGCTGTCCGCGCTGGCCATCGTCCTGATCGTCTTCCCGCTCACCGAGGGCCATCTGCATCACTGGCCGCTGTGGTGCTTCGCCCTGCTCGCCGCGGGCCTGCTCGTCCTCGGCGTCTTCCTGCGTCACCAGAAGCGCAAGCAGGGCAACGCCCCGCTCGTGCCTCTGTCCCTCTTCCGGGGCCGGCAGTTCTCCGGCGGCATGGCCGCGCAGCTGATGCACGGCCTTCTGTGCGGGCTGTTCTTCATGACCTGGACGCTCTACCTCCAGCGCGGACTGGGCATGAGCCCCTTCCATGCGGCCCTGGCCTTCGTACTGCTCTCCGTCGGAGAGCTGGGCGGTGCGACGGTCGTGGCGAGGAGCGGCGGGCGTTTCGCCCGCCGGTTGCCGCAGGCCGGAGCTCTCATCGCGCTCGCCTCGATGGCCGGCTACGGGTTCCAGATCCACGCGGGTCAGGGGGATCTGACCCTGCTGGCGATGACCGCTCCGGTGGTACTGATCGGCTTCGGTCTCGGCATGGTCGGCGGCCCGCTCGCCGACATGTCGCTGGCCCGGGTCCCGCATGACGACGCGGGGTCGGCCTCGGGCCTGTTCAATACCGTCATGCACCTGGGCATCGCCCTGGGCACCGCGCTGACCGCCCTGGTGTTCTTCGCGACCACCGGCGGCTCACCCGAGGCCGCACTCAACCGCGACGCGTTCATCACCGTGCTGTGGTGGGTCGGCAGCCTCCTCGCCCTGCTGTGGGCCCTGCTGTTCTGCCTGCCCAAGCAGGCCGACAACCAGGCCGACTGAGTGCCCCTGGGCCCCCGCCGCGACGGCGTCCGGGGCCCCCTTCTGCAGGGTCAGCCGCCGGTAGGTGTCGTCCACCGGGTCGACCAGGGCCAGCAGGTGCGTGGTTCTGTCGATGCGGCCGTGGCCGCCGGCCGGCCTCTCACCGTCGGGCAGGTCGGCCCGCCAGAACCGCTGGTCGGCCAGGTCGCGGTCGCCGTAGGCCGGGGTGTTTTCCCGCCCCTTCGGGGCGGGGGGTGGTGGGTTGCGGTCGTGCGCTCTGTTCGTGGGTGGGTCGGTGCCGCACCGGGGTACGGGCTGCCCTCCGGGCGGGTTTGCGCGACGACCGGGGTCACGTTGCCTGTGACGTGAGCGCGTTTGCCCGCGCCTTCGGGGCGGCCCCTCATCCCCCCGGCCGAAGGCCGGGGTGTTTCCCGCCCCTTCGGGACAGGGCGCTGTTCCTACGGCCTTCGGGCCTACCCCCTT
>NZ_JBPQTV010000522.1:0-2806 GCF_051386515.1 Streptomyces sp. URMC 123
CGGCCCCCGCGGCATGCACCGGGCCCCGGGCGGGCTGATACCCGACACGCGAGGGGCCGGGGCGGGGGCGGGCGCGGACTGTCCGGTATGGCCGAGCGGGTGGAGTTGCTCGGTGGGGAGCTCTCGGCCGGCCCGGTCGGCGGCGGAACGCGCTGGCTGCTGGCCGTACGGCTGCCGCTACCGTCGGGCTCATGACCACCGAGACCGGCGTCGACGACCGCCCGCTGACCGTACTGATCGCCGATGACGAGGAGTTGACCCGCACCGGGTTGCGCACGCTGCTCTCGGCCAGGCCCGGCCTCGATGTGGTGGGCGAGGCCATCGACGGCACGGAGGTACTGCCCCTGGTCACCCGACTGTGCCCCGATGTCGTTCTGATGGACGTCCGGATGCCGGGGGTGGACGGTATCGAGGCGACGCGTCGGCTGCGCGCCGCCGAGTTGCCCGCACCGCCCCGGATCGTCGTGATCACCACCTTCGAGAACGACTCCTACGTCTATGACGCGCTGCGGGCCGGTGCTGATGGATTTCTGCTCAAGCGGACCCCGGTCGAGCGGATCGCTCGGGCGATCCGGCTGGTGGCCGAGGGCGACTCGCTCCTCTTCCCCGATGCCATCCGGAGCCTGCTCGCCGCCCGCCCCGAGGCCTCCGGCCCCTCCGGTCACGCCACCCCCGCCGGCGCCAACGCCGCCCAAGCCGACCACGGCACCCCCGCCGTCAACGGATCGGCCGCCGGCGAGGACCGGCCTGGCAACGGCGGCCCCCACGGCGCCGAGCGCCTCGCCGCGCTGACCGCCCGGGAACGGGAGGTGCTGCGCCTGATGGCCGCCGGACTGTCGAACCCGGCCATGGCCACCCGGCTGACGGTCGGGCTGGAGACCATCAAGACGCATGTCAGCAATGTGCTGGCCAAGCTGGGCGCCGAGAACCGCACCCAGGCGGTGATCCTGGCCTATGAATCGGGCCTGGTGATCCCGGGCGTGGGCGGTGCCGCGACGGGCTCGTAGGTCCACCCGCCACCGACCCGGACCTTGGGCCCCGGCCGAGGCCTTGACCGTGACACCGTGTGAGGTCCTGAACTGGGAGACGTCATGTTCGGCATCGGAGAATTCGCCCGGCACGGCCGCGTGACGGTTCGCATGCTGCGTCACTACGACGCGATCGGACTGTTGCGCCCCGCCCACGTCGATCCGTCCAGCGGCTACCGCCTCTACGAGGCCGGGCAGCTCGCGCGGCTCAATCGCGTCATCGCGCTCAAGGACCTCGGCTTCACGCTGCAACAGGTGGGAGCCATCCTGGACGAACGCGTGAGCGCCGAGGAGTTGCGCGGGATGCTGCGCCTGCGGCGGGCGGAGCTGGCGGCGGCGATGGCGGCCGACGCGGCGCGGCTGAACCAGGTCGAGGCGAGACTCCTGAGCATCGAGAGCGAGGGGCACATGCCCAGGGAAGACGTCGTACTCAAGCGCGTACCGCCAGTGCGGGTGGCGGAGCTGACCGCCGTAGCGGCCGGATACCAGCCCGAGCAGATCGGCCCGGTGATCGGCCCCCTCTACGGTGAGCTGTGCCGTCGGCTGGAGGCGGCGGGCGTCACCGCCTCGGGCCCGGCGATCGCCTACTACGAGAACGTCGAGGGCGCGTCCGAGGGCGATGAGCGCGTCGTGGTCCACGCTGCCATGACGGTGACGGACGGGCCCCGGACCGGCCAGGACTTCGCGATCGTGGATCTGCCCGCGATGGAGAGCGCCGCCACCATCGTGCACCGCGGCTCCATGGACGAGGTCATGCCCACGGTGCAGACACTGGCCCGCTGGATCGACGGCAACGGCTACCGCTCGATGGGCCACGCGCGGGAGCTCTATCTGGAGAATGAGGGCGACCCGAGCCAGTGGGTGACCGAGATACAGGAGCCGGTCGCGCCCGCGGGGTGAGCGGGCACCCGTCCCCGCCCGTGCCGCACCCCGCGCCGGGGGGCGGCACGGGCTACCGGCCGGAGGTCAGGCGCGGGTCTCCGGCCGGAGGTCAGGCGCGGGTCTCCGGGGGGAAGCCGGTCCAGCGCAGGTTCTCGGGGAGGTGGGCCATGTCGTTGAAGAACAGTACGGAGGGCGGGCGGCCGGGCGCGTAACGGATGACGGTCAGGGCGGCGTTGGCGTGATTGATGCCGAGCCAGCGCCATGGCGGGGCGTCGTACGCCGCCCGGACGAGCCAGCCGATGAGGAAGTTGTGCGTGATGACGAGTTCGTGGCGGGTGGTCTCGCCCGGTACGGGCCCGGTGAACCGCTCCTCGGCCGCGCGGGCCAGCGCGGGGCCGTGCTCGCGCTCGGAGAGCGGCTGCGCCTCGACGAAGCGGAGCAGCCGGTCGGCCGACTCCGTGGGCAGCTCGGCCCGCGCGGGCACGTACGGTACGTAGTCGCCCGCGGGTTCGGAGGGGAACAGCGGTACGCCGTCGAGTTGCTCGCCGACCAGCCGGGCGGTCTCCCGGGTACGCGGCAGTGGCCCGTGGTGGATCGCCGACAGCGGCACCCCGCGGAGCCGCTCGCCGAGCAGCCGGGCCTGTCGACGGCCGTTGTCGGTGAGCGCGTCGCCGTCCGGCGAGGCCTCGCCGTGGCGGGCGAGATAGAGGTGCCGTGCGGCCTCACGGGGCATGTGCGCGTCCTTTCCGGTCGAAATCGATCACCTGATGGTCGAGAGGTGATCACACTTCGACTCCCCAGGCCGGACGGACGCCGCGCCGGGCTACCGGCCGGAGGTCAGGCGCGGGTCTCCGGCCGGAGGTCAGGCGCGGGTCTCCGGGGGGAAGCCGGTCCAG
>NZ_JBPQTV010000523.1:0-2780 GCF_051386515.1 Streptomyces sp. URMC 123
CACCCCCACCGGCACGGGGGCGGGCCGGTGACCCTCCGCCCCCGGCGCCCGCGCCGCCTCCGGTTCCCGTTCCGGCTCCGGCCCCGGCTCCCGTTCCGGCTGCGGCTTCCGTTCCGGCTGCCCGCCTGGACCACCACGCTGTACGGGAAGTTCGCCGTCTTCATCGCGCTGATGTGCTGCGTCCTGGCGACCGTCATCGGCACCCTGGTCCATGTCTCCGTCACCCGGCAGACCGTCGAACAGGCCCGCAAGGAGGCCCTGGTGAGCCTCGACTCGGCCGTCGAGTCGTACATCGCCGGGGAGCCGCTGCCGCCCAACGCGCACGTCGACCCGCCGGAGCTGCCCGAGAAGCTGCGCGAGGTGGCCGTCCGCGGCAACCTCGGCACGGGGCTCGGGGAGTACGACGGCCGGCCGGCGATGTGGGCGGCCGCGCCCGCCGACGGCCGGGCGCTCGCGGTCGAACTCGACTACAGCCAGAGCGCGAAGAGCATCAGCGGCCTGGACCAGGCCATTCTCGGCTCCTCGGTGCTCGCCATCGGGCTGACCCTGCTCGCCGGGTTCTTCGCGGTCACCCGGATCACCCGGCGGCTGCACCTCACCGCGCAGGTGGCGCGCCGGATCAGCGCGGGCGACCTGGACGCGCGGGTCGGCGACCCGCGCACCGGCGACCCGGCGCGCTCGCAGGACGAGGTGGCCGCGGTGTCGGCGGCGCTCGACACCATGGCCGCCACGCTGCAGAACCGGCTCCGCAGCGAGCAGCGCTTCACGGCCGATGTGGCGCACGAGCTGCGCACCCCGCTCACCGGCCTGCACGCGGCGGCCGAGCTGCTGCCGCCCGGCCGGCCGACCCAACTCGTCCAGGACCGGGTGCGGAAGCTGCGCCGGCTGACCGAGGACCTGCTGGAGATCTCGCGGCTCGACGCGCAGGTGGAGCGGGCCGATCTCGATGTGCACCGGCTGGGGCAGGTGGTCGAGCGCGCGGCGCGCGCGACGACCCCCGAGCCGGAGGTGCGGGTGGTGCGCGACGCGCTGGTGGAGACGGACAAGCGGCGGCTGGAGCGGGTGCTCGGCAACCTCATCGGCAACGCGTACAAGCACGGCGCGGCGCCGGTGGTGGTGACCGTGGACGGGCCGGAGGTGTCCGTACGCGACCACGGGCCCGGCTATCCGCGCTATCTGCTGGCGCACGGCCCCCAGCGGTTCCGCACGGAGACGACGAGCACGGGCAAGACGGGGCACGGCCTCGGCCTGACGATCGCCGTGGGCCAGGCCCGCATCCTCGGAGCGACGCTGCGGTTCACGAACGCGCGCGACGGAGGAGCGATCGCAACGCTGACCCTGCCGGCGGAGGCGTCGCCCGACGCGTAGCGCGTGCCGCCCGCCCCGACGGCGGGGCCCGCGACTCCTCCACCCACGGCCGGGGGCGCCCGGGCTCGGTGCGGCGCTCCCACGGCGAGGGCCGAGCCCGGCCGCCCTCCCGGCAGCGACACCGGGCCGCGGTCCCCCGCGACCGCCGACGGCGCCCGCCACCGCCGGGGGGGGCGCCCTCCTGCCGGGCGCCACGGCCCGATCCGCACCGGCAGCACGACACGACCCGGGCTCCGCCGGCCCCTACGCTCAAGGCGAGTTCGGTGCTTCGGCAGCGACGGCCGAGCACGGCCGGGCCCCGGCAGCGGCACGGGGCCGCGACTCCTCCGGCCACCACCGGGGGTGCCCCGAGCTGAGCGCCCGGCCCGATCCGCGCCGACCGCAGGACACGCCCCGGCTCCGCGAGCCCCGACGCCGACGGCGAGTTCAGCGCTCCGGCAGCGAAGGCGAGCCCGACCCAGCCGCCGGCAGCGGCGCGGGCGGACCCACGCAGGTCCCGCGCCCGGGACGGGCACGGCCCCCTCAGCGGCGCGGAGCCGCGGGTCCTCCACCCACCGCCGGGGGGGCACCCCCGCACCGGGCGCCGCGGCCCGGTCCGCACCGGCCGCACACGCGGCCCGGGTCCGCGGGTCCGGCGCGCGCGGCGAGTTCGGCGCTCCGGCAGCGACGGCCGAGCAACCGGCAGCGGCGCGGGGTCGGGCGCCCGCACGGGGCTCCCGCGAAGCTCAGCTCCGCGACGGTCGTCGCGGAGCGTTACGTGTTGCGGGCCGATTGTGGTCGATTTAGTGTCCTTTGTGCGGACCGGAGTCGTGGGGACGCGCAGAGCGACCACGACACGTAGCCGGCCGCCGCCGGGACGGACCAGGGCATCGCCCGCACCGGGTGCCGCCCGCGATCGGGCACCGCCCGCACCGGGCGCGGCCCCGGTCACTCGACTCCCGGCGCCCCAGCTCCCCCCGACGGGACCTCCCCTCCGCAGGAGAACAGCAGATGGCTCCTCTCTCGAAGACCGGCAAGCTCGCCCTGTGCGTCGCGACCGGCACGCTCGCCGCCCTCACCGCGGCCGGCCCCGCCGCCGCAGCCACCACCGAGGCCGGCGGCGGCCACGGCGACCGCCACACCAAGGGCAAGGTGACCGCCAAGCACGGCCTCACGCTCCGGGACGCCCCGCACAAGAAGGCCAAGAAGGTCGGAAAGGTGCCGCACGGCAAGATCGTGAAGATCAAGTGCAAGGTGAACGGCCAGTGGATCAACGGCAACCCGCGCTGGTACCTCCTCGCCAGCGGCAAGTGGGCCTGGGCCTCGGAGCGCCACATCAAGACCCTCGGGCACCGCCACCCGCACTGGTGCTGACCGGTCGCGCCCGCGCACCGACGCCCGCCGCCCGTCGCCCCGCACCCGGGGCGGCGGGC
>NZ_JBPQTV010000524.1:0-2752 GCF_051386515.1 Streptomyces sp. URMC 123
GGAGCCCGGGAGCGGGGCGGGCGGCGCCCGGGGGCTGGAGTTCGGGATACTCGGGCCCCTCCGGGTCGTCGCCGGTGGCCGGCCCCTGCCCGTCGGCGGCCCCCGCCAGCGCACCATCCTCGCCATGATGCTGCTCGCCCAGGGGCGGGTCGTCTCCGTGGACCGGCTCGTCGACGTCGTCTGGGACGGCCGCCCGCCCGCCACCGCCCGCACCCAGGTCGCCATCTGCATCGCCGGACTCCGTAAGACCTTCAAGGCCGTGGGCTGCGAGGACGAGGTCATCGTCACCGCCCACCCCGGATATCTGCTGCGCGTCGACGACCACCGGATCGACGCCGTCGAGTTCGGCCGGCTCGTGGCCGAGGCGCGAGAGGGCGCCCGCGCCGGGCGTGCCGAGTCGGCCGAGGCGCTGCTGCGGCAGGCCCTCGGGCTGTGGCGCGGCCCCGCGCTCGCCGGCGTCGCCGGGCGGCCCGTCGAGGGCGAGGCCGCGCAGCTGGAGGAGCACCGGCTCGCCGCGCACGAGGAGTGGACCGAGCTGCGGCTCGAACTGGGCCACCACCAGGCGCTCATTCCCGAACTCGCCGACCTCGTACGGGAGCATCCGCTGCGCGAGCGGCCGCGGGCCCAGCTGATGCTCGCCCAGTACCGGGCCGGGCGGCGGGCCGAGGCGCTGGAGGCGTTCCGCGAGGCGCGCGGCCGGTTCATCGAGGAGCTCGGGCTGGAGCCCGGGCCCGCGCTGCTGGAACTGCACGACGCGATCCTGCGGGACGACCCCGCGCTGACGCCCGCCGCGCGGCCGCGCCCGTACGAGGGCCGGATCACCGAGCCCGAGGTGATCCCGGCGCATCTGCCCGCGCCGCCGCCGCTGTTCGTCGGTCGGGCGGCGGACCTCGCCGCGCTGGACGCGCTCGTGCGGGGTGATGCGGGTGGTGGTGCGGCGGGTGACGTGGCCGGTGGCCTGGCCGGTGGCGCGGCGGGTGGCGCGGCGTTCCGGGCGCGGGTGGCCGAACTCCCGCCCGTGGCCGGGCTGATCACCGGCGCCGCCGGGACCGGCAAGACCGCGCTCGCCGTGCGCTGGGCGCACCACCACGCCGAACACTTCCCCGACGGACAGCTCTTCGCCGACCTCGGCGGTCGCGACGGACAGCCGGAGGCCGCGCCCGGCGACGTCCTCGGGCGGTTCCTGCGCGCCCTCGGCGTGCCCGAGGAGCGCATCCCCGCCCACCTCGCCGAGCGCGGCGCGCTCTACCGCAGCGTGCTCGCCACCCGGCGGGTGCTGCTCGTCCTCGACGACGCGCGGTCCCTCGCCCAGGTGCTGCCCCTGCTCCCGGGCGCGGGGCCCTGCCGGGTGCTGGTCACCAGCCGTACGCACATGAGCGATGTGGCGGCCGAGTGCCGCGCGGTGCGGGTCGGGCTCGACACCCTCGGCGAGAGCGAGGCGCTCGACCTGCTGCGGGGCGTGGCCGGCGCGGACCGGATCGACGCCGAGCCGGGGGAGGCGGCCCGGCTGGCCGCCCTCTGCGACCGGCTCCCGCTCGCCCTGCGCACGGCCGGGGCGCGGCTCGCGGCCAAGCCGCACTGGACCGTACGGCTGCTCACCTCCCGGCTGGCCGACGAGCGGCACCGGCTCACCGAGCTGAGCCAGGGCCGGGCCGATCTGCGCGCCGCGCTCGACCTCGGCTACCGGCGGCTGCCCGCCGACGCGGCCGTGCTCTACCGCCGGCTGGGCCTGCTCGACGCCCCCGACTTCACCGCGTGGGTCGGCGCGGCCGTGCTCGACACGGATGTCGTCGTCGCCGAGCGGCTGATGGAACACCTGGTGGACGTCCGGCTCGTGGACACGGTCGGCATCGACGCGACCGGCAGCCTGCGCTACCGGTTCCGGGACCTGCTGCGGCTGCACGCCCGCGAGTGCGCGGAGGCCGACGAGCCGGCGGACGAGCGGGGGCGGGCGCTGGACCGGGCGTTCCGCTCCTGGCTCACGATTGCGCAGGAGGCGCATCGCAGGGGGGTCGGTGGCGAGCGGGTGCTGCCGCGTGGGACGACGCTGCGGCGGCGGATCGAGCCCGCGTATCTCGACGAGCTGCTCGCCTCGCCCCACGACTGGTTGGCCGCGGAGCGGCGCTCGCTGGCCTCCGTGATCGCGCAGTCCACGCGGCTCGGGCGTGGTGAACTCGCGTTCGACCTGGCGGTGTCGACGGGGTTGCGGGGTTCTTCGGGCGCCGCGTCCGCCGGCGTCGCCACCGCCGGGGACACGTCGGTGGCCGTGCGCGCGGCCATGCGGACGGCCATGGCCCAGGGGCGCCGCTCGTCGCCGTGCGCGGCGTCGTCGTCCTGACCTCTGGCCCCTGACCCTGACCACGATGGAGAGAGGGACGACGAACGTGCGGCACGACCTGCGGGACCCGGGGGGTTCCGTCATCGCCGGCGCGCTCATGCTGAGCTGCGCGATGCTGACGACGGCGGGGATTTTGTGGCATGCGGCGGAGCGCGTGCGGGTGCGTGAGTGGGAGCTGGGTGGTGGGTGCGGGGGCGCGCACCGGTTCTCGCTGCGCGAGGAGATCGTGGAGACGGGGGAGAGGGTGCGGGCGATCCAGCGCCTCCTGGAGGACGTCGACTGACGCGTTTCGCCCTCCGGGCTCGGTTGGCCGACGTCCACGTTGTGGATCGTTCGTGATGCGACCGACGCCGTTTTCCGCCCCTTCGGGGCGAAGCCCCATTTCCCCGCCCCGAAGGGGCGGGGTGCTTTTCC
>NZ_JBPQTV010000525.1:0-2734 GCF_051386515.1 Streptomyces sp. URMC 123
GATGGGCCGAATGGCCCGCAGGTCGGCGGGGTCGAGGCACCCCCTGCCGGCCAGGGGATGCGCGGGGGGCGGAACGGCGGCACGCTGAAACCATGGCTGAAGCGGAGAGCGGGATACGGCAGGCACGGGTCGTCGTGCACGGCGTCAACCCCGGCGACCCGCCGTTCCGCGTGGTCGAGGTCAACGGCGTCACCGTGGGTCTCGCCCGCGGCATCGTCGATGTGATCAACTTCGCCCATCGGGCGGGGCTGACGAAGGTCGATGTCGACGACCCGGCCGACGTCCGATGGGTCGAGGGCGACAAGTGGTCGTGGATGCCGAGGCACCACCGCGGCTGAGCGTCTCCGGCCGTTCTCGGCCGGAGAACCGGTCTCAGTCGGAGAAGATGTCGCCGTCCACGTAGACCCAGGCCCCGTCGTGGCGGGCGAAGCGGCTCCGCTCGTGCAGGGCGCCCGCCTCGCCGCCGTGGCGGTAGCGCGCCCGGAAGGTGACCGTGCCCGTCGTGTGGAAGGCGCTTCCCTCGCCGGTGTCGAGGATCTCCAGGCCCTGCCAGCGCAGCTCGGGGTCGAACTCGATGTGCGGCGGCCGCGTCGAGGGGTGCCAGGTGCGCAGCAGATACGCCTCGTCCCGGACGACGAACGCGCTGTAACGGGAGCGCATCAGGGCCTCTGGGGCGGTCGCGGCGGCCGCCCCGGCGTGCAGCCGGCCGCAGCAGTCGCCGTACGGGGCGGGCAGCCCGCAGGGGCACGGGGCCGCGGCGGACGGCACCGCGGGGGCGGTGGCGGAGCGGTTCGGCCGGGGGCGCCGGCTGCTGCGTCGGGACATGGCCCCATTGTGCCCGTACGTCCCCGTGGCCCCGCGCCGAGGCCGGGCGGTCGGCGAACCCGCGCCGGGCTGGCCGTGGCCGCGTTCGCGGGGCAGGGCGCGGGCACACACCGGCCCCGGGCGTGCGGGGACCCCGCGCAACCCGGGGCCGGTGCCCCCCGTGCGGCAGTGGCTCGTGACCATGCGGACCACGAGCCTTCCGCGACCGGCCGGGCCGGTCTTGCACAAAATCGGCGTGCGCGCGGCGCACGTCCCCGAAGAACGGCTCGACCGGCCGGGCCGCCTCGTACGAGCCGCCCCGGATCGACCGCGACACCGCGCGCCCGGCCGAAGGGCGCGAGCTACGGCATCACCAACTGGTTCCCAGGTCCTGTCCGACGGGTCGGGTGGCCGGGACGGCAGGCGCGGGCGGCCGGCCCACCGCCTTCGACCAGACGATCCACAAGCGCCGCGACGAAGTCCTTGGACGCCTGCTGTCGGGCTGGTGGTGAGGTTGGCGCCCGACGAGACGGCCGGGGCGTTGACCGTCTCGCCGCAGGTGGTGTCGGGGCCCGGGGGCCGAGCCGGGTCGGTTGTGCGGGGGCTCAGGAGTTCTGCGTGGAGTTGGGGGTCAGTGTCGTACCGCTGGGCAGCAAGGTGGTGATCGAGGTGTTGGGGATCGTGGCGTCGGTGTCGTTGTGCGACCAGATCCTCGCCAGAACCGTACGGCCCGAGCTTGTGCTGACGTTCGAGCTCCATGTCGCGCCACCGTCGACCGAGAAGAGCGGCGTCGGCAACGGGTCAGCGTGAGCGGTGCCCGCGAAGGCAGGCACACCAACGCCCATGACCGCCGCTACCACGCCAGCACGAGCCCAACGAGACAACCTGAGCCTCATGTCGCATACCTCCCGATCAGCCGATCAGTCACATTCAGCATGAGTTTCGGGCGCAGCCAGCGCGACCCTGTCACCACAATCCACCTGAACGAGAGCCTGCCCGCACGTCTGCGCCAAGGCGACCCCATCGCCGAACGCTCCTCTCGGACTGTCGCCGCTCTCGCCCGCAACAGCAACAGATCCGCCACCCGGGTGAGAGCCATCAGGCACTGCTTGGCCGAACCCACTCTGCGTCCGACAGATCACCGCGCACCACACTGGCCGGAACGACATGAACTGGACCAGTCACACGACCCGCCGGACACGCCCTGGGTCGTGTCCGGAAAGTCATGGGAGCCAGAGTGCGACGACGCGGTCGGGCCGGGTCCGGGGCCTGCCCGGCCTCGGCCGGGTGATCCGGACCTTGGCCATGACGGGTTCGAACTGCGTGCAGTCGTTCACGTTCCCGCTGGTGAGGGTGAAGGCGAGCGGTCGGCCTCGGCCGTCGCAGGCGAGGTGGATCTTGCTGGTCAGCCCGCCGCGGGAGCGGCCGAGTGCTTCGCCTTCCCAGGTCCCCCTTTTCGGGCCCCGGCAGCGTGCTGATGCGCCCGGATCGCGGTCGAGTCGACGCAGACGATCGTCCAGTCGACCTGTCCAACAGCGTCGGAGTGCTGCTGGACATGGGCCAGGAGGCGGTACCAGGTGCCGTCGGCGGACCAGTGCCGGAAGCGGTCGTAGACCGTCTTCCACGGCCCGTAACGCTCCGGCAGGTCACGCCAGGCAGCGCCGGTGGACAGCTTCCACAAGATCCCGTCGACGACCTGGCGCCGGTCCCGCACGGGCCGACGTGCGGGGGCATCGCCGGTGTTCTGGCCGCCAGGGCGACGGTGCTGGGCTCCCCTGGCGGCCAGAATCGATGCTCCTCGGCGCTACCTGCCCGCCGTTAGGTCGAAGGTCTTCACCACCGCCGAGTGGAGGACGTAGTCGCCGCCCGAGCCGCACGAGGCCCTCGTGTCCGCGGTGTTGGAGATGTTCGTGCCTGTCGACCAGTCCCG
>NZ_JBPQTV010000526.1:0-2705 GCF_051386515.1 Streptomyces sp. URMC 123
AGCCGTGCGGGCCCGGCGGCGAGGAGGGCCCGTGCGAGGAGGGGCGGTGCGCGGTGGGGGCCTCGCCGGTCGCGGGCGGCCGACACGGGCCCGGGCCCGGGATCGTTTCCGCTGCCGCGAGCCCGGCCGTGGTCAGCCGACTGCCATGGGTCCGGCCCCGCCGCCGGCCGGTCCGCGGTCGACCGCGACCCTGAGCACCTCGTCGATCCGGTCGGAGCTGAGCCGTTCCTCGGCCGCGGCCGAAGCCGCGATCATCAACTCACCGCACAGCTCGATCTCGGCGAGGGCCACGTGGTCCTGGACCGTGGAAGCACAGGACACAGGCACGTGCGTCACCTCCTTCTTCGAGCGTCCCCCCGCGCTCTCCCCGGGAGCGGCGGGCACAGCCCAGCGTAGGGACCGGGGCCCGGTGCGCGCATGGCACGGACGGGCCATATATACGGGCCAGATTCCTCTCCGCGCGGCCCCGAACCGAACGGATGCGTCAAGCCACCGAACCGGCGATCTTGCCGGCGTAGATGTCGGCGGGCGGCGGAAGCTCGACCTCCGCCCCCGATCCGAAGTCGTAGAGGACCACGGTCGAGGCGACCTCGGTATTGGAGAAGGTGAACTGGTGGCGGACCTTCCGCAGCCGTCCCTGCTCGTCGAGATAGGCGTCGAAGGGGACCGTGACCTGGGAGAACCCTTTCGCCGCGGCGGCCAGCGCGGCACGGGCGTGCGGGGAGGCGACCTGCGCGGCGCGCGCGATGTCCGTCGTCCCGCGGTAGTGCCGGACCGGCACGCCCTCGGACATCTCCTCCCCGATGTATGTCACCTGGCGGGCCCCCCGCAGCAGCTCGGCCGCGGCCAGCGGATCGGTGGCGCCCCCGGTCACCAGATTGCCGTCGGGCAGCTCGGACGTGACCACCCGCACCCACTTGTCGGGCGGCACCCCGGCGCCCCGGTTCTTCATGTAGAGGGCACCGGGGGTCAGCAACTCGGTCACCGGGCGGTGCTCGGCCGTCCCGGCCGCGTCCCGCGGCAGCACGACCAGCAGCCGGCCCATCCGCCGGGCGTAGTCGAACCCGCCCTCGCCCTGAACGGTGACCCGCGTCCCGCCCGTGGCCATCTCCATGGACGTACGGGCCCGGGAGCTGCCGGAGCGCGCCAGCACATCGGGGGCGCGGTGCAGGGCGACCAGGGCGTGGTGGACATTGCGCCCGTCGTTCCCGGGCCGGACGTCGGCGGCCGCGCCGCGCTCCGTACAGCCGGTCGACGCCATCATCGAGAGCGCCACCAGACAGGCGGTCAGGCTCCCCACGGTGGCCGGGGCGGCGGCACCGCCTCGCCGTTTCTCGCGCCGTGCCACCATCGCCTGCGTACCCCCTCGAGCGTACTGTCCGCGGGACCCCCAGTCGTATCCCCTAACGACGGTGCGGGGGCCGCCGTCACGGCCCGGTACGGTGGTGTGGTGCAGCGACACGCCCACGATTCCCTGCCGCCCGGCACCCCGCCGCCCACCGCGCCGCCGCCCGTGGCGGAGCGCGTCGGGCCGGCCGCCGGGGACCATCGCACCGTCACGGTCGAGAACGGCGCCTTCTGCGCGGCGCGCTGCTCCTGTGGATGGCTGGGCCCGGCCCGCCGCGCACGCGCCAAGGCCCGCGCCGACGCGGCCGCGCACGCCCCGTACTGACGCGCGCCGTACGGACGCGCGCCGACGCCCCGTACGGAGGTTCCCGCCGGAGCCGTACGGAGGGTGGCGCGCGAGCGGGTACGGGCGCGCCCCGGCTCCGTGGCTCTCGCTCGGCGGCCCGTACGGGCGTGGCCGGGCTCCGTCGCTCCGTATCTGTCGCTCGCGGCCCCTGTGCGGGCGTCGGCGAGCGCCGTACTGATGCCGGGGGTGCGCCGTACTGATGCCGGGAGCCGTACTGGTGTCTGGGGCGCCGTACTGGCGCACACGGGTGCCCGGTGGGGCTCGCGGGGCGGACGGTCGGACGCCCGGGGAAGGAGTACGGGGAGCACCCGTCCCGGAGGTCCCGGAGGCCCCCATGGTCATCGACCGCCGCACCCTGCTGCTCGCCGGCGCCGCCCTCGCCGGTGCCCCGGCCCGCCGGCCGCCCTCGGGCCCCGACTGGCCCGCCCTCGCCGCGAGCCTGGACGGCGGCCTCGTCCGGCCGGATGACGCCGACTACGCGGCGGCCCGCCGCCTGTACAACACCCGTTTCGACCACCTGCGCCCGGCCGCCGTCGCCTATCCGGCCGGCCCCGCCGACATCGCCGAGTGCCTGGCCTTCGCCCGCCGCCACGCCGTGCCCGTCGCCATCCGCTCCGGCGGCCACTCCTACGCCGGGTGGTCCAGCGGCGACGGCCGCCTGGTGGTGGACGTCTCCCGGCTCGACTCCGTGGCCCTCGAGTCGCCGTCCGCCGCCGGGGCGCCCGCCACGGCCCGGATCGGCGCGGGCGCCCGGCTCGTCGACGTCTACACCCGGCTCGCCGCCGACGGCCGCTCGCTGCCCGGCGGCACCTGCCCGACCGTGTCCGTCGCGGGCCTGGCCCTCGGCGGCGGTCACGGCGTCGTCTCCCGGGCCCACGGGCTGACCTGCGACGCGCTGCTGTCGGCCACGCTGGTCACGGCCGACGGCCGCACACTCGACTGCTCCGCCGACCGGCGCCCGGACCTGTTCTGGGCGCTGCGGGGCGCCGGCAACGGCAACTTCGGCGTGGTG
>NZ_JBPQTV010000527.1:0-2698 GCF_051386515.1 Streptomyces sp. URMC 123
TGGTGCGGTGGGGTGACAGATCTGTATGTGGCGTCCGGTAGCGGCGTCGATGGCGCGGCCGGGCAAGGGGGGCGGGCGATCGTCGTGGTCGGGGTCCTGGTCGCCGGCTGTTTCCTGCTCCTGGTCGATGCGTTCGACGAGTTCGTCGAGATGCGCGAGGAGCTCGTCGGGCGGCAGGTCCAGCGAGGAGAAGTTGTGGACGGCGGTGCGCATGCGGCCCATGGTGGCGGCGGCGTGCAGGCCCTGGCCGACCACGTCACCGACGACGAGGGCGACGCGGGCGCCGGGCAGGGCGATGACGTCGAACCAGTCGCCGCTGGCGCCGGTGTTCGCGGGCAGATAGCGGTGGGCGGACTCCACGGCACTGAGTTCGGGCGTGGCGCCGGGCAGCAGACTGCGCTGCAGGGTGTGCGCCAGGGTGTGTTCGCGGGTGTAACGGCGGGCGTTGTCGATGCACAGCGCCGCTCTGGCGGCCAGTTCGGCGGCCAGGGTCAGATCCTCGTCCGTGAAGGGCCTGCTGCCCGCTCCCTGCCAGAGGTTGACCACACCCATCTGGACGCCGCGGGCCTTGAGCGGAATGGTGATCAGGGAGTGCATGCCGAAGTCCATGACCGCTTGGGTGCGGGCCGGGTCCTGGGTGTGCCAGCGGTCGTCGGCGTGCAGGTCGGCCACCAGGGTGGGGTTGCCGCTGACGAACTCGCGGGCCTGCGGGCTGGGCGCGGGGTAGGAGACCAGTTCCCCCAGGGGATACAGCGGATGGTCGTCCCGGACGCCGCGGCGGGCGACACGGCGTACGGTCACCTCGTCCATCCACTCCGGCCGGGGCTCGTCCCCCCGCAGGACCGGCTCGCACAGGTCGACGGTGGCGTAGTCGGCGAGCCGGCCCACGGCCAGGTCCGCCAGTTCCCCGGCGGTGCGCCGCACATCCAGGGTGGTGCCGATGGCCATGCCGGCGTCGTAGAGGAGGCTGAGCCGGCCGCGGGCGATGTCGGCCGTGCCGGCGAGCGTGGTCAGTTCGGTGGTGTCGCGCAGGGTGGCCACGCTGCCGGGCGGGCCGCCGTGCGCCCCGGTGGGCCGGTGGTTGACCGCCAGGACGCGCCCGCCGACGGGCACCACCTCGTCGTTCGCGGTGCGCCCCGAGGCCAGCAGGTCGGCGATCGGGCCCTCCAGCCCGACTGACCGGACCGTGCGGCCCTCGGCGTCGGCCGGCAGGTGGAGCAGGCGCCGGGCCTCGTCGTTGACCAGCAGAAGGCGGCCGGACGCGGCCACGATGACCACGCCCTCGCGTACGGCGTGCAGGACGGCGTCGTGGTGCTCGTACATGCGGGTCATCTCGGCCGGGCCGAGACCGTGGGTCTGGCGACGCAGCCGTCTGCCCACCGCGGCGGTGCCCGCGGTGGCCACCAGGAGGGCCAGGGTGCCGGCTGCCGCGACCACGCGCAGCTGGTGGCGGACCTCCTCGCTGACCTCGCCGACCGACAGCCCGGCCGACACCATGCCGACGACCGCGCCCGTCTCGTCGCGCACGGGCACGACCACCTGCACCAGCTCCCCGATGTCCCCGCGCAGCCGCTCGGTGACGGCTTGCCCGGTGTGCGCGGGGGCCAGGGAGCCGACGAACCGCTGGCCGATCAGCGCGGGCACGGGGTGGGTGTAGCGGATGCCGTCCCGGTTCATCACCACGATGAAGTCCACGTGCCCGGTCCGCCGCGCCGCCTCGGCCGCCGGTTGCAGTACGGCGGTGGCATCCGCTGATCTCAGCGCCGCGGGCAGGCCCGGGGCGTGCGCGAAGGCCTCCGCGGCGGCCAGGGAACGCTTCTCGATCTCCTCCAGGCGGGTGCTGCGTGCCTGCAGCACCGCGGCCAGCCCCGCCGCGACCACGAGCACCACCACGAGCAGCACCTGCAGGGCGAACATCTGCCCGGCCACGCTGCGCAGGGCGGCCACCGGGCCTGTGCGGCGCCCCGAACGCCGCCCCGGGGGCCGGGCGGCGGAGCGACGGCCCGCCCCACGGGAACGAAGCGAGGAAAACAGCGGCATGGGTCGTGTCTATACGGTGCCGCCGATCACGCAGGGGCACCACGCCGCACCGCCGCGGCCCGGGCACCCGGGGGCGGTGCGGTGCGGCGTGGGTGAACCCCGCCGGGTGGCGGGGGTGATTACCGGCGCCGGGCGGATAGGGCGCGGGGGATCGATCTGAGAACTTATTGGTGTGCCCGGGAGAAACGCCCGGGACTAACACCAAGAAGAATCCACCAAGAAGAATCCAGCGAAAAAACTCGCCAAGAAAAACTCACGTCAGGAGAGAAAAATGATCGAGACGCGCAAGACCTCCGCTGTTGTCGCCGGCCCGGTGCTCGCTCTGGACATCAAGGAGCTGGAGTCGCTGGACGCGCCGTGGACCTGGCAGGACGCCGGACGGGTCATCGGCAACGTCTCCCAGGGACTGGGCTGGGCCAAGGCCGGTGTCGACTTCGTCGGCGGCGTCATCAACACCTAAAACAAGTGGGGCAGCAAGGGCTGAGCGGTGAAATTCCGCACGCCGGGGTCCGGCGTCGCAGCGGCGCCGGACCCCGCGTAAAGGAATCCTTACCGAATTCCCAATTCCCAAAACATATCCTCGACCGCCCAAGTATTCGTTCAATTCAGCAGACTCCCGCCCCGACCCGTCCGGGGTCCGGTGCCCCGGGCACCGGAC
>NZ_JBPQTV010000528.1:0-2669 GCF_051386515.1 Streptomyces sp. URMC 123
ACGCCGGGGCCGGTGCGCAGGACGACGCCCGCCAGGTCGGAGCCGATGATGTGGTACGGCAGATCGTGCCGCTTGGCCAGCGGCGAGAGCTTGCCGTAGCGCTCCAGGAAGCCGAAGGTCGAGACCGGTTCGAAGATCGACGTCCAGACCGAGTTGTAGTTGACCGAGCTGGCCATCACGGCCACCAGGGCCTCGCCGGGCCCGAGTTCGGGCACCGGCACCTCGTCGATGTGCAGCGACTTGCGCGGGTCCTTGTCCCGGCTCTCGACGCCGGCGAACATCTCCGCCTCGTCCTTGTGGATGGTCACCGCCCGGTACGACTCGGGCAGCGGCAGGGCGGCGAAGTCGGCGGCGGTGCTCTCGGACGAGAGGATCGCGTCCAGGATTGTGTTCACGTGGGGCCTCCGGCGAAGCGTTTCGACAAACGCTTGAGGGAACGCTGGGGTCTTGTTGTGTCGGGTGCGCGGCGGGCGTCGGTTCGGCTCGGTGGTGCGGCTCGCCGTGCGTTCCGCACGGGTGGAACGGGTGGAGCGGTGCGGATCGCACGGGTGGTGCTGGCAGCGCGGTGGCGCGAGGGGTGCCTGTGACGCAGGCGTCCGGGCGGACAGGCCGGGGTCGGCTTGTCGGGACAGCCGGCGTACGTCGGAACTCTGCACGCCGGCCGCCCGGACACCGCACAACGTATGGCACGGCGTGCCAGCAGACAAGACACTGCGTGCCAAAATTTCCGCCCAGTTGTCAGACGGGGTGCACGCATGAGCGCGAAACGGCCGCCCCGGGCGGGGCGGCCGTCACTCGGTGTCGATCTGTGATGTTGTCCGCGTCAGCGGGTGGCCGGCGGGTCAGCCCGCGCGGCGGCCGAGCGCCGACTCGATCGTCCGCATGATCTCGTCGAGCGGCGCGTCGGTGCGCGCCACGGTCACCAGCACCTCGCCCTCCGCCGTCGCCGCGGCGGCCGGGGCCTTCCCGCCGGCCGCCCGGTCCGGCTCGGGCGCCTCCTCGGAGCGGGCCCGGCCCGCCCCGATGCCCGTGCCGAACGTCTCCCGGACGATCGCGAACGCGCGGTCCAGCTGGGCCTCCACATCGCCCTGGCCGCCCCCGCGCAGCCAGCGCCGCAGCACATGGTTGTGGGCGGTGACCACCGCCGACGCGGCCACCTCCGCCAGCAGCGGGTCGTCGTCGCCGTCGCGGTGCGCCCGCTCGTCGAAGTGGCCCAGCAGATAGCGGGTGAACAGCCGCTCGTAGCGCGCCACGGAGGCGATCTCGCGCTCCCGCAGCGCCGGCACCTCACGGGTCAGCCGATAGCGCTCCACCGACACCGAGGGGGCGGCCGCGTACATCCGCATGACCTCCTTGATGCCCCGGCACACCGTGTCCAGCGGGTGCTCGTGGGCGGGCGCCGCGTCCAGCACCGCCTGGGCCCGTACGAGGGTGTCGTCGTGGTCCGGGAAGATCGCCTCTTCCTTGGAGCGGAAGTGGCGGAAGAAGGTGCGGCGCGCCACCCCGGCCGCAGCCGCGATCTCGTCGACCGTGGTCGCCTCGTAGCCCTTGGTCGCGAAGAGCTCCATCGCCGCCGCGGCCAGTTCGCGCCGCATCTTGAGCCGCTGCGCGGCGGCCCGGCGGCTGCCGGGGGTGTCATGGGCGTCGGAGGCGGCGGCGAGCGTACGAGCGGACTTAACGGGCTGGGACATGGGGGGAACGTACTGCATTCGTCCGAACGCCGTCTCCTCGGCGCCGGCGCCCGGCCCCGGCGGCGGGCCCCCCGAACGGCGGCCCGCCCGGCCCTCGCGCGGGGGCGGGCCGCTCGCGCCCTCCAGCAGCCCGCCCCAGCCACCCTGTCTTTCAGGCCGTCGCATACTCACGGAAGCCGCGGCCGGTCTTGCGGCCCAGGCAGCCCGCCGCCACCAGGTGTTCGAGCAGCGGCGCGGGGGCCAGCCCCGGGTCGCGGAACTCCCGGTGCAGCACCCGCTGGATGGCCAGCGACACATCGAGCCCCACGACGTCCAGGAGCTCGAAGGGGCCCATCGGATAGCCGCCGCCCAGCTTCATCGCGGTGTCGATGTCGTCCAGCGAGGCGTAGTGCTCCTGCACCATCTTCACCGCGTTGTTGAGGTACGGGAACAGCAGGGCGTTGACGATGAACCCGGCCCGGTCCCCGCAGTCCACCGGGTGCTTGCGGACCCGGGCGCACACCGCGTGCGCGGTGGCCCGCGCCTCCTCGGAGGTCAGCACCGTGCGGACCACCTCGACCAGCTTCATCGCCGGCGCCGGATTGAAGAAGTGCAGGCCGATCACGTCCCGCGGGCGCGAGGTGGCGCGGGCGCAGGCGACCACGGGCAGCGAGGAGGTGGTCGTCGCGAGCACCGCGCCCGGCTTGCAGACCTTGTCCAGCGTCGCGAAGAGCTGCCGCTTGACCTCCAGGTCCTCGGCGACCGCCTCCAGCGCCAGGTCGACCTCGGCGAACGCGTCCAGGCTGCCCGCCGGGGCGACGCGCTCCAGCGCCGCCTCGCGCGCCTCGGCCGACAGCCGGCCCTTGGCCACCGACCGGGCCAGCGACGCGGCGATCCGCGCCTTGGCCGCCTCCGCCTTCTCCAGGGTGCGGCCGGCGAGGACCACGTCGTAGCCGGCCTTCGCGAAGACCTCGGCGATCCCGGACGCCATGGTGCCCG
>NZ_JBPQTV010000529.1:0-2668 GCF_051386515.1 Streptomyces sp. URMC 123
ATGTGACCCCGCCGTCACCCTCCGCGCTCGCGCCCCGGCCGGGTCACATGGGGTCAAGGGCGCGG
Organism: Streptomyces sp. URMC 123; assembly: GCF_051386515.1. NCBI lineage: Bacteria > Bacillati > Actinomycetota > Actinomycetes > Kitasatosporales > Streptomycetaceae > Streptomyces > Streptomyces sp. URMC 123. The sequence goes on from NZ_JBPQTV010000529.1 coordinate 66, forward strand.
AGTACTCGCGGACCCACAGACCCCCGCCTCCCGCGCCAGAAGGAGCAATCCACATGCGCATAGCAGCGCGCGCTCTGGCCACGACCGCTCTGGCGGCCCTCGCGTTCGGTGGACCCGCAACCGCCGCCCTCGCGAGCGATCACGACCACGACCACCACGGCGACCACCGCGACCACGGTGACCACCGGGATCATCACAAGGGTGATCACGGTGACCATCACAAGGGCGACTACGGTGATCACCACAAGGGCGATCACCACAAGGGTGACTACGACGACCATCACAAGGGCGACTACGGCGATCACCACAAGGGCGGCCATCACAAGGGCCACCGCGCCACCTTCAGCATCTCGCCCACCAAGCCCAAGCCCGGCGGGCACTTCACCCTGAAGGTGCACAGCGCCTGCCACAAGAAGGTCGTCCACGCGACCTCCAAGGGCTTCGCGCACAAGGTGACGCTGAAGAAGGTCGGCGACGACCGCTATGTGGGCCACGGCAAGGTGGACCACCACGCCAAGTACGGCAAGTCGTACAGCATCCATGTGCACTGCCCCGGCAGCGGCACCGCCACCCCCGGCAGCTTCACCGTCGGCCACGGCGTCCACAAGGGCTCCAAGGCCGGTGAGGGCGGCAGCATCGCCGGCATGAACTCCACGAGCATCGCCGCGGGCGGCGCCCTGCTGGCCGTCGGCGCGGCCGGCACCGTGGTGATGATGCGCCGCAGGAGCGACAACAGCGCCTGACGGCGTCGTCGCGGAGTCCTCTCTTCACGTCCCACGCCCCTCGATCTCCCGCCCGCCCGCCGCGGCCGGGAGTTCGAGGGGTCGCCGCGTTCCGGGGTCCCGGGGTCCCGGGGTTCCGGGGCGTACGGCGTGGGGGGCGGCCCCATCGGTCGGGCCCGGCTCGAACACACCCCATCCCGTTCCGAATCGTTGGTCGAATCAGTGGCTAGGGCTTCGCCGACTCCCTACCATCGATCAACGCCAGGTCGAGCACCGTCGCACGATCCTTGCCGGGAGGCTTTATGCGCCAGAGCACGCTCGCCGTATCCGTCCTCGCGGGGCTGCTCGTCGTCGCCCCACTCCTCACCGCGTGCGGCAAGGACGCGCACCCCGGCGCGGCCGCCGTCGTGGACGGCGAGCGGATCTCCGTCTCCCACCTCCAGGCCAAGGTCGAGGACGTCCGGGCCGCCCAGCGCGCCACCCCGCAGGCCGACCAGCTCATCCAGCGGACCGGCCAGCTCGGCCGGGCCACCCTCAACGGCATGATCTTCGAACGCGTGCTGGAGCGGACCGCCCGCGAGGAGGGCGTCACCCTCGACCGGCGCGCCGTCCAGGAGGCGCAGAAGTCCGCCGAGCAGGGCGCCGGCGGCATCGGCCGGCTGCGCGCCATGTGGCTCCAGCAGTACGCCGTCGCCCCCGACCAGGTCGACGAGCAGATCCGCAACCAGGTGCTCATGGACCGGCTCGCCCAGCGGCTGGGCGCCGACCGCAGCACGCCGGAGGGCCAGGAGAAGATCATGGCCGCGCTGCGCCGCACCTCCGGCTCGATGGGCATCGAGGTGAACCCCCGCTTCGGCACGTGGAGCGACAAGGACATGCTGCTCACGCCGGCGAGGGCGGCCTGGCTGCGGCAGGAGGCGGCGGCGCCGCACGCCCCGCACGGGTAGCCGCCGCGTCCGGGGCGGGGCGACGCCCCGTGCCGCGCGGGTGGCCGCGGGACGGACCCTTCCCGCTCCGTGCGTTACGTTCAATGGGTGAACGCGAACGCTGACGCGCCCGGCCGCATCGTCCTCCTCACCACCAGCCACCGGGTCGCCCCCGGACTCCTGTCGTGGTCCGCGTGGCAGACCCTGCGCACCGCCGACCGGGTGCTGTGCGCCGATCCCGACCACCCGCAGCTGCCGTATCTGCGCGAGGCCGGCGTCGAGGTCGAGACGGCGGCCCCCGCGGCCCGTGAGCTCCTCGACGCGTGCGCCGGCGGCCGCACGGTCGTCGTCATCCCAGCGGCCGGCGCCGGCACGGGGGAGAGCGAGCTGACCGACGGGCTCGCCCGCCTCGCCGGCTCCGGCCGGGTCCGCATGCCCGACCTGGAACTGCTGCCCGCCTCCTACGACCTGCCCGGCGCCCGGCTCCTCGACGTCGTCCAGGTCATGGACGCGATTCGCACCGACTGCCCCTGGAGCGGCAGCCGGACCCACGAGGGCCTGGTGAAGTACGCCATCGAGGAGGCGTACGAGCTCGTCGAGGCCATCGAGGCCGGCGACCGCGCCGAGCTCCGCGAGGAGCTCGGCGACGTGCTCCTCCAGGTCGTCTTCCACGCCCGGATCGCCCAGGAGCACCCCGAGGAGCCGTTCTCCATCGACGACGTGGCCGCCACGATCGTCGACAAGCTCATCCACCGCCACCCGCACGTCTTCGGCACGGAGTCCGCGGAGACGCCGGAGGACGTCCGGGAGCACTGGCTGCGGACCAAGGCCGTGGAGAAGCGGCGCGAATCCGTCACGGACGGGGTGCCGCTGGGGCAGCCGGCGCTGGCGCTGGCCGCGAAGCTGGCGTCGCGGGCTCGGATGGCCGGGCTGGAGGGGGTGGAAGGGCTGGAGG
>NZ_JBPQTV010000530.1:0-2659 GCF_051386515.1 Streptomyces sp. URMC 123
CCGCGACCCCCCTGATCGCCCCCGAGGCCCGGTTCACGATCCAGCGCATCATGACCACCGGCGCCGGAGTACTGCGCTCCGCGGCCAGCCTGACCGACGCCGCCGCCGCCCTGGACCGCCTCCACCACGAGGCCGCCGAGGCCCTGCGCGCCGACGGCAAGACCGCCGAGCCCGGCGTGGAGACCTGGGAGGCCACCAACCTCCTGCTGGTCGCCCGCGTGCTCGTCGCCGCCGCGCTCCGCCGCGAGGAGACCCGCGGCTGCCACTGGCGCGAGGACTTCGCCGACCGCGACGAGCGCTCCTGGCACCGCCACCTCGTGGTGCGCCTGACGCCCGACGGCACCCCCGAGGGCGCCCTCGCCGTCCACGCCACCGACACCGCGGACTTCCCGCCGACCACCACCCGTACGACCGCCCTTTCCGAAAGGCAGACACGTGAACACGCCTGAGCGCCCGCGGCCCGCAGGGGCCGAGTCGGCGGAGCCGGTCACCCCCGAGCAGCAGCCGGCCGCCCCCGAGCAGCAGCCGGCCGCCGGGGGCACCGCCCCCGTGGCGCCCGGTGACCGGACGCGGCTCCCGGTCGACGCGCCCGCCGGGGGCGGCTGCGGGGACGCCTGCGGCTGCGCCGGCGACGCGGGTGACCTCGACGGCCCCGACGGCCTCGACGCGTACGAGTGCGGCCTCGACCCCTCGCTCGCCGCCCTCCTGGCCGAGGCGGGCCTCGACCCCGTCGAGGTCGAGGACATCGCCCACATGGCCATCGAGGAGGACCTCGACCACGGCGTGGACGTCACCACGGTCGCGACCATCCCCGAGGACGCCGTCGCCACCGCGGACTTCACCGCGCGCGAGGCCGGCACCGTCGCCGGGCTGCGCGTCGCCGAGGCGATCCTCTCCGTCGTCTGCACGGAGGAGTTCGAGGTCGAGCGCCACGTGGAGGACGGCGACCGCGTCGCCCCCGGCCAGAAGCTGCTGAGCGTCACCGCCCGCACCCGCGACCTGCTCACCGGCGAGCGCAGCGCGCTCAACCTGCTGTGCCGGCTGTCGGGCATCGCCACCGCCACGCGCGCGTGGGCCGACGTCCTGGAGGGCACCGGCGCCGCCGTCCGCGACACCCGCAAGACCACGCCCGGCCTGCGCTCCCTGGAGAAGTACGCCGTGCGCTGCGGCGGCGGCCTCAACCACCGCATGTCGCTCTCCGACGCCGCCCTCATCAAGGACAACCACGTGGTCGCCGCGGGCGGCGTGGCCCAGGCCTTCAAGGCCGTACGGAGCCGCTTCCCCGAGGTGCCCATCGAGGTCGAGGTCGACCGGCTGGACCAGATCGAGCCGGTGCTCGCCGAGGGCGCGGAGCTGATCCTGCTCGACAACTTCACCCCCGAGCGCACCCGCGAGGCCGTCGCCCTCGTCGCCGGCCGGGCCCGCCTGGAGTCCTCCGGCCGGCTCACCCTCGACAACGCCCGCGCCTACGCGGAGACCGGCGTCGACTACCTGGCGGTGGGCGCGCTCACCCACTCCTCGCCGATCCTCGACATCGGTCTGGACCTGCGGGAGGAGCAGGACTGATGCTGCTCACCATCGACGTCGGCAACACCCACACCGTCCTCGGCCTGTTCGACGGCGAGGACATCGTCGAGCACTGGCGCATCTCGACCGACGCCCGCCGTACGGCCGACGAGCTCGCCGTGGTGCTGAACGGCCTGATGGGCATGCACCCGCTCCTCGGCGAGGACCTGGGCGACGGCATCGACGGCATCTCCATCTGCTCCACCGTCCCCTCCGTCCTGCACGAGCTGCGCGAGGTGACCCGGCGCTACTACGGCGACGTGCCCGCAGTACTGGTCGAGCCCGGCATCAAGACGGGCGTGCCGATCCTCATGGACAACCCCAAGGAGGTCGGCGCGGACCGGATCATCAACGCGCTGGCCGCCATGGAGCTGTACGGCGGCCCCTGCGTCGTCGTCGACTTCGGCACGGCGACGACCTTCGACGCGGTCTCGGCGCGCGGCGAGTACGTGGGCGGCGTGATCGCCCCCGGCATCGAGATCTCCGTCGAGGCGCTGGGCGTGCGCGGGGCGCAGCTCCGCAAGATCGAGCTCGCCCGCCCGCGGAGCGTGATCGGCAAGAACACGGTGGAGGCGATGCAGTCCGGCATCGTCTACGGGTTCGCCGGCCAGGTCGACGGCGTCGTCGCCCGGATGGCCCGGGAGCTCGCGGAGGACCCCGAGGACGTGACCGTCATCGCGACGGGCGGGCTCGCGCCCATGGTGCTCGGCGAGGCATCGGTGATCGACGAGCACGAGCCGTGGCTCACGCTGATCGGCCTGCGGCTGGTCTACGAGCGCAACGTCTCCCGAGGCTGACCCTCCGGGGGCGGCGGCCGGGGGTGCGGCTGCCGCGGTTCTTCGGGGTGCGGCTCCCCGGTTTGCGGGGGTGCGGCTGCCCCGGCGGGCCGCGGGTACGGGGTGGGTTGTGCCGCCACGCCAGGAAGTGCGCGCTAAGCGGATTTTGTCCGCTTAGCACTTAAAGTCGGTCCATGCCCACGCCATACGGTTCCCACGGCGGCCTCGCCTTCAGCGCCGACGAGCTGCGGATCGTGCGCCGCGCCCTCGCGATCGCCCTGCAACCGCACTCCATCCCCGCGCCGCAGCGCGCCGAG
>NZ_JBPQTV010000531.1:0-2626 GCF_051386515.1 Streptomyces sp. URMC 123
CCACCCGGATGACGCCATCGCTCATTCCGCCCCGTGCCACCGCCGGAGGGAGCGACGGGTGAGGGGGAGCATGGAGGGCGCACACGGCGGCGACATGGACCCCTTCGAGACCCTGGCGCCTCTCGTCGCGGCGGCGACCGTACGCATCCATGCGGCGCCGCTCGGGTATGCCGCAGACGGGCAGCGGGCGCCCGGCGCCGCCCGGACCGCCGAGCGGCCCTGGGGCAGCGGGTTCTTCGTGGCGCCCAACTGGGTGCTCACCTGCGCCCACGTGGCCCTGTGGGGGAGAGGGGACACCGTGGCGGACGGCGGGATACCCGACGTCGGGGTGAGCTTCGACGGCCGTACGGTGCGCGGCCGGGTCGAGTGGGCACAGCCCGTGGAGAACCCCGGGCACGGCCTGTGGCCCGCGCCGGACCTCGCCCTGATCCGCCTGCTGGAACCGGTGCCGCACCGCTGCGTCTGGCTCACCGAGCGCACGTCCAAGGTGTTCACCCGCAAGGAAGTGGCGTTCTTCGGCTGCGCGGAGGAGGACGGCGAGGTCGAGGACCTCAGCGGCCGCTGCACCATCCGGGGCGAGCTCGGCCGGGACGGCAAGCTGCGGCTCGGCAGCGAGGACGAGATCCCCGAGGGGGCCTCCGGCGGCCCCGTCGTCGACCTGGCGCGCGGCGAGGTGATCGGCGTCCTCAAGGCGCGCCGCACCGGCCTGGACGGCGGTCTCGCGGTCTCCGTCGTGCAGTTGCGGCGCGTCCCCGGCGGCCCGCCCCCGTACGCCGCCCCGCCGGCCCCGGGCCCGTACGCCGTCCCGGGCCCGCCTCCGTACGCCGTCCCAAGCCCGCCCCCGTACGCCGCCCCGGCCCCGTACGTCGGCGACTCCCTGCCCTCGGACGGCGCCCGCGGTGCCGGTGCCCGCAGTACTGAGCGCGGCCGCTCCGTGGACGACCTCTATCAGCGCGTGATGCGCGCCCACGACCGCCATCACGCCGACGAGCACCGTAATGTGCACGCCACCCGCACCACCTGGACCGACGCCCAGGCCGCCCTCGGCGCCACCGCCGGCCGCGCCCTCACCGCCGGCCGGCGCACAGAACTGCTGGGCCTGCTGGCGGATCTGCCGCCGCCCATCAGTACGGCGAGCCTCCAGCAGACCGTGGACGAACTGCGCGGCCAGCCCTGCGAGAACCTCCCCCTGGCCCCCCGCTCCTGGCGCGACGGCCTCGGGCTGCTCTACGACGGCGGCTACGGCCAGACCGGCGAGCTCGAGACCATCCTGCGGTACTGCGTGCACGCCGCCACCGCCGACCGGCCCTACCCCGCCGACCCCGGCACCGAACAGCGGCTGTGGCAGTGGGCCGACGACCTGGCGGCGGCCGTCCAGCTGCCCCGGCCGTTCCGCGTCGCGCTCGCGGGGCAGCGCGCGGCCCGGCTGCGCGCCCGTGAAGGCTTGATCACGATGTCGGACGAGCTGAGGCCCGCCCCGCCGCACACCGACCCCGTCCCCGGCGCCGTCCCCAGCCGCCCGTACCGCCCCGGAGCGGCGACGGGCCCCGGTGCGCCCCGCCCCGCCGGCACCGGCGCCGCGTTCGGTCAGCAGACGCCCGTACACGACACGTCCGTACGCGGCGCGCCCGGATCGGAGGCCGCCCCCCGGGCCGCCGTCATGCTGGAGATCATTCCGCGGGGCTGGGAGCCCGGCCGCTACGACTGGCGCGTCTGCGCGGTGCGGCCGACCGGCGAACTCGTCCCCATGGAGGAGGACTTCCGGGGCGCCGCCCTGGACCCCGCCCCCGGCTCCGCGCCGCCCGACCAGCTGCGCGACTGGCTGCTGGAGGCCTTCCGCCGCTGCGACGAGCCGCACCGGCCGGCCGGCGCCGCCACGCTCGTCGTCGCCCTGCCCCGCGCCCTGCTCGGCTTCCCCGTCGACGCCTGGCGGCTCGCCCCCGACGGGCCCCCGCTGGGCGCCGAACGGCCGGTGGTCGTGCGCTGCTCCGACCCGCCGCCGGAGAGCGAGGAGGACGCGGCCGCGCGCGCCAAGCGGTGGCGCGGCGTGCACACAGGACTGATGGAGCCCGCCGTCCTCGACTGCGAGGACGGGCGGCCCGAACGCGTCCCCGACGAGCGGGAGTTGCGCGTGCGCGGGCCCCGTACCGTGCCGATCCTGTGCCGGTACGCCGACGCCGCCGCCGAGCCCGCCGCCCTCCACCGCATCATCGGCTCCGGCTACCCCGTGGCCCTCTGGCGGCGCGAACCCGTCGACCGGCAGCGGATCTGCGCCGACTTCCACCGGGGCGCGACCCGCGCCGTCCTCGACACCGGCCAGGCCGACCGGCTGCCCGAGGAGATCCGACGGCTGCGCGCCGGCATCGGCCTGGGCGAGCCCGAGACCTACTGGTCCCAGGGGATCACCCTGCTGTACGACGACCCGTCCCGGCCCCTGCCCGGCGCCGACGACCCACTGGAGACCCCGTGAACCGCCGCCGCGCACCGGCCCGGCCGCCCTGGGGCCCGTCCTGGGGTCCTTCCGGGGGTCCTTCCGGGGGCCCGTCCCGGGGTCCTTCCGGCGGTCCGCCCGGCCGGGGCCGCGCCGGCGCACCCGGCGAGGGGCCCCGCCCCAGCCCCTTATGCC
>NZ_JBPQTV010000532.1:0-2559 GCF_051386515.1 Streptomyces sp. URMC 123
CGCGCCGCTCCCGCCCCCGCCCGAGGCCGTCGTGACCGTGCTCCGGCCCCCGCTCGGGGTGGCCCTCGCCCGCCGCGTCCACGCCCTGCCCCGCGGCCGCGTCGCCTACGAGCCCAAGTTCGACGGCCACCGGGTCGTGATCTTCCACGACGAGCGGGACACCGTGCTCCAGGCCCGCTCCGGCCGCATCGTCACCCGGGCCTTCCCCGACCTGGTCGCCGCGGCCCGCGCCCTGCCGGCCGGCGCGGTCGTCGACGGCGAGGTCGTCGTGTGGCGCGCCGGGCGCACCGACTTCGCCGCCGTCCAGAAGCGGGCCATGGCCGCCTCGGCCGTCCGGGCCGCCGCGCTCGCCCGCGAACTCCCCGCCTCCTACGCGGCGTTCGACCTCCTCGCGCTGGGCACCGACGACCTGCGCGCCCTGCCCTACGCCCGCCGCCGGGCGCTCCTGCTCGACGTGCTCGAACCCCTCGGCCCGCCCCTCCAGGCGGTCCCCATGACCACCGACCCCGAGCTCGCCCTCACCTGGTACGAGGCGCTGCCCGACATCGGGGTCGAGGGGCTCGTCGTCAAGGGCCTGGAGATGCCCTACCGCGGCGGGCGCCGCATCTGGGAGAAGCTGCGCCACTCCGACACCCGGGACGCCGCGGTCGTCGGGGTCATCGGCACCCGCGACCACCCCGACGCGCTCGTGCTGGTGCTGCCCGGGAACGACGCGCCGGTCGCCTCCCGGTTCCTCACCACCGCCGTACGGCATCAAGTGGCCCCGCTGCTCGGCGCGTTGCCGGCGGTGGGTGAGCGGGACCCGGGCGCCGCGACCATCGGCGACGGCACGGTCTACGAGCCCGTACCGCCCGAACTCACCGTCGAGGTGCGGCAGGACACCGTACGGCCCGGCATGATCGAGGTGCTGCGGCCGCGCGGGCCCGACTGACCCCGGCCCGGCGCGCCCGCGCGGTGCCGTTCAGCGGGCCGGAGGTCCGAAGAGTCGGCGGGTCGGCGGGCCAGTGGGGCGCTGGGCCGGCGGGTCAGTGGGTCAGTGGGTCAGCGGGACGACGCCACCGACTTCACAGCCCGGTCCACCGGGTCGTCGCCCTCGATCAGTTCCAGGGTCAGCCCGGCCGTCTCCGGCGCGTCGAGGAGCGCGGCGAGCACCGCCGCCACGTCGTCCCGGGTGATCGCGCCGCGGCCCGTGCTCCCGGCCAGCCGCACCCGCCCGGTGCCCGGGTCGTCGGTCAGCCGGCCCGGGCGCAGAATCGTCCAGTCCAGGCCCTCGCGGGCGCGCACGGCCGCGTCCGCCGCGCCCTTCGCCCGCAGATAGGCGGCGAACACCGGGTCCGTGCCCTCCGGCGGCTCGCTGTCGGCGCCCATCGCGGAGACCACCACATGGCGCCGCACGCCGGCCCGCTCGGCCGCGTCCGCGAACAGCACGGCCGCCGCCCGGTCGACGGTGTCCTTGCGGGCCGCCCCGCTGCCCGGCCCCGCGCCGGCCGCGAAGACCGCCGCGTCGGCCCCTTCCAGATGCCGGGCGACCTCCTCGACCGACGCCGACTCCAGGTCGCAGACGGCCGCCTCCGCGCCCACCGCGCGCAGGTCCGCCTCCTGCCGGGCGTCGCGGATCAGTCCTACGGGGGTGTCGCCCCTCCCGGCGAGCAGGCGCTCCAGCCGCAGGGCGATCTGTCCATGTCCTCCAGCGATGACAATGCGCATGCCCTCGACCGTACGCCTCCGGTGCGACGAACGCGTTCGGGTGGCCCCGGCGGGCTGCCCGCCGGGGGAGAACCGCCCCGCCGGGCCGCCAGGCGTACGGCCGTTCGGGCGCCGCCCCTGCGGTGTGCGGGCCGCAGCGGTCCCCCGAGGCGTACGAGCCGTCCGTGCGCCCTCTCGCCAGCCGTACGGGCCGTCAGCGCGTCGACCCGTCAGGAGCGCTTGCCCTCACGGCTCCTGAGCGCCCGGGCCGGAACCCGGCCCCGGCCCGTCGGCCCGGCGCGAGCGCGACTGCCGCGGCAGGTCCAGCGCCGCCACCGCCGCCGAGTCGCAGTACTCCCGCACCGCGCTCGTCCGGGCCACCACCCGGCCCCGGTGCACCACCACCCGGCTGTACGCCAGGGACAGCACCGCCTCCAGCCCCTCCCCGCGCACCGCCAGCAGCTCCGCCGGGAAGCCGGCCTCCACCCGCACCGGCGGCAGGCCCAGCGCGGCCCGCGCGGAGCCGCTCACCGCCTCGTACGCGTCCGCCGCGCCCAGCCGGGCCTGCGAGGCCAGCAGGAACGCCGCCTCCAGCGGGTCGCCGCGGCCCACCGGCCCGGCCGCGTCCCGCAGCGCCCCGCTGCCGGCCGCGATCCGCACGCCCGCCGCCCGCAGCAGCCGCGCGGCCGCCGCCCCCGTGCCGCCCGTGCCCGCGGCCTCGGCGAGGCCCTCGGGGCCGCCCGCCGCGCCCTCCGGCCGGCCCGGCCCGTCCTGACCGGCGAGGCCAACAGGCGAGCCACCGGGGCCAGGGGAGCCGGAGGGCCCGGAGAGGCCACCGAGCCCGCCCGGGCCGCCGTCGGCGGCGAGCCGCGG
>NZ_JBPQTV010000533.1:0-2550 GCF_051386515.1 Streptomyces sp. URMC 123
GGCCGGCCCGCCGTCCCGGGACTTCGGCTTCGTACGGTTCGAGACCGGCGACGTGTTCACCGAGCACTACTGGCGCGCCCGCTCCACCACCGCCGCCAGGTCCAGCGTGTGCGGCAGCGTCCCGAACGCGCCGCCCCAGTCGCCGCCCAGCCGCGAGGCACAGAACGCGTCGGCCACCTCCGGCGGCGCGAACCGCACCAGCAGCGACCCCTGGAGCACCAGCGCCATCCGCTCCACCAGCCGCCGCGCCCGCGCCTCGATGCCGTCCAGATCCGCGAGCTCCGTCAGCAGGTCCTTGATGGCCGCGTCCAGCCGGTGGTCGCCGCCGCGCGCCCGCCCGATCTCGGTGAGGAAGGCGTTGATGGCCGCGGGCTCGCGCTGGAGCGCGCGCAGCACATCGAGCGCCTGCACGTTCCCCGACCCCTCCCAGATCGAGTTCAGCGGCGCCTCGCGCAGCAGCCGGGGCATCCCGGACTCCTCCACGTAGCCGTTGCCGCCCAGGCACTCCAGCGCCTCCGCGGCGAGCGGCGGGCACCGCTTGGTCACCCAGTACTTCGCCGCCGGAACGGCCAGCCGCAGGAATTGCCGGTCGCTCTCGCCGCCCGCGTCGTACGCCGCCGCCAGCCGCAGCGCCAGCGCCGTCGCCGCCTCCGACTCCAGCGCCAGGTCCGCCAGGACGTTGCGCATCAGCGGCTTGTCGATCAGCGGGCCGCCGAAGGCGCTGCGGTGTGCCGCGTGGTGCACGGCCTGCGTCACCGCCTGCCGCATGAGGGCCGCCGAGCCCGTCACGCAGTCCAGCCGGGTCGCCGCGACCATCTCGATGATGGTGGCGACCCCGCGGCCCTCCTCGCCGACCCGGCGCGCCCACGTCGTGCCGTCGAACTCCACCTCCGAGGAGGCGTTCGACCGATTGCCCAGCTTGTCCTTCAGCCGCTGGATGGCGAAGGCGTTGCGGGTGCCGTCCGGCAGCACCCGCGGCACCATGAAGCAGGTCAGGCCGCCGCCGCCGTCCGCCCGCGCGGTCCGGGCCAGCACCAGGAAGCCGTCGGACATCGGGGCCGAGCAGAACCACTTGTGCCCGGTGAGGACGTACTCGCCCTCGGCCGCCAGGGGCTCCGCGCGGGTGGTGTTCGCCCGAACGTCCGAACCACCCTGCTTCTCCGTCATCGCCATGCCGAACAGCGCGCTCGGCTTGTCCGCCGCCGGCAGCAGTCGGGGGTCGTACGAGCGGGAGGCGAGTCGCGGCTCCCACTCGGCGGCCAGCTCCGGCTCGGCGCGCAGCGCGGGCACCGCGGCGTGCGTCATGGACAGCGGGCAGCCGTGCCCCGCCTCGACCTGGGTCCAGATCAGGAACCCCGCCGCCCGGCGCAGATGGCCGTCCGGCCGCCCCCAGGCGTCCGTCAGCCCGGCGGCGGTGCCGCGGGCGAGGAGCCGGTGCCAGGCCGGGTGGAACTCGACCTCGTCGATCCGGTGGCCGTAGCGGTCGTGGGTGCGGAGCACGGGCGGGTGCTCATTGGCCTGGACACCCCACTCCTGGGCCTCGGCCGATCCGGCCGCGCGCCCCAGCTCGGACAGCTCCGCGCGGATCTCCGCCAGCCGTTCGGGTGCCGCGTGCCGGGCCACCCCCTCGGCCAGGGCCCGGTCCGCCGTGAAGACGTCGTGGCCCACCAGGGGCGGGGGCTGGTTGGTCACGGTGTGTGTGGTGGCTGCCATGGCAGATACGTTAAGGAGGTGCGAGCAGCCGAGTCATCCCCCGAGCGGCCTTCGGGTCGTCTGCACAGGGCGCGGGCCCTGTACCCCCATGTGTCCAAGCGCAAGGTCGCGTGGCTGCTGCTGAAGGACACGGTCAATTCGTGCATGGAGTACCGGGTCATGGGGCTGGCCGCGGAGGCCGCCTTCTTCACCCTGCTGTCGCTGCCGCCCCTGCTGTGGGCGCTGATCGGGCTGCTGGGCTACCTCGACACGGTGATCGGCACGTACACCATCGACAACATCCGGGAGAACATCCTCACGGCCTCCGGCGCGGTCCTCTCCGACCGGGGCGTCGACGAGATCGCCCGCCCGGTGCTCGACGACGTCACCCGCGGCAGCCGGCCCGACGTCATCTCCCTGGGCTTCGCCCTCGCCCTGTGGTCCGGCTCCCGGGCGGTCAACGTCTTCATCGACACCATCACCGTGATGTACGGGCTCGACGGCGTCCGCGGCATCGTCAAGACCCGGCTGCTCGCCTTCCTGCTGTACATCATCGCCCTGGTCATCGGGGCGGTGGCGCTGCCACTGATGGTGGCGGGCCCCGAGGCCGTCATGGACTTCGTGCCGTGGAGCCAGGGGCTGGTACGGGCGCTGTACTGGCCGGTGGTGCTGGTGCTGTCGGTGGTCTTCCTGACCACGCTCTACCACGTGTCGGTGCCGGTCCGCTCGCCCTGGGCCGAGGACATCCCGGGCGCGCTGGTGGCCCTGACGATGTGGGTGCTCGGCAGCTTCCTGCTGCGGATCTACCTCATCAACACGGTGGAGGGCCCGACGATCTACGGATCGCTGGCCGCGCCC
>NZ_JBPQTV010000534.1:0-2539 GCF_051386515.1 Streptomyces sp. URMC 123
GGGTGGCCCTGGGGGGCGGGTACGGGGACGCCGGCCGCTCCGGGCTCGGGCGCGGCTGCGGTGGCTGCCGTTTCGGGCGCGGGCTGCGCGGCGGCCGCTTCGGGTGCGGGTCGCGCGGCGGCCTGGGCGCGGCGGGCGCGCCGGGCCTGCAGGGGTGAGCCGGCCAGCAGCCACAGCCGGGTGGCGTAGCCGGCGGTGAGCAGCGCGGTGAGCAGGCCGGCGACGAGCACGGTCCAGCCGGCCGCGCCGGGGACGCCGGCGGTGTGCCCGGTGGCCGCGTGCTCCGCCGCGCCGAGCACGGCCTCCTTGGAGAAGAAGCCGGTGAAGGGAGGGATCGCGGCGAGGGCGAGCAGCGCCACGGTCATGGTCCACAGCGCGTCCGGGGCCCGCTGCCACAGGTCGGTCATGCGGGACATGGCGGCGAGGGAGTTCGTCCCCGCGACATGGATGAGCACGCCCGCCGTGAGGAAGAGCAGCGCCTTGAAGGCGCCGTGGGACAGGAGGTGGAAGACGGCGGCGCCGCGTTCGCCGACGGCCAGGGCGCCGGTCATGTAGCCGAGCTGGCCGATGGTCGAGTACGCGAGCACCCGCTTGATGTCGTCCTGGGCGAGCGCGGCGAGCCCGGAGCCGACCATGGTGATCGCGGCCATGGCGGCGAGCACGACGAGGGCGGCGGCCGAGGAGGTGAAGACGGGCAGCAGCCGGGCGACGAAGTAGACGCCGGCGGCGACCATGGTGGCGGCGTGGATCAGCGCCGATACGGGGGTGGGGCCGGCCATCGCGTCGGGCAGCCAGGTGTGCAGCGGGAACTGCGCGGACTTGCCGGCCACGCCGGCGAGGAGCAGCAGCGCCACCAGCGTGGGGTGGTCCAGGCCGTCGCCGGAGACGGCGGCGGTGAGGATGCCGTTGATCCGGAAGGTGCCGGCGTCGGCGGCGAGCGCGAAGAGGCCGATCAGGAAGGGGACGTCGCCGAGCTTGGTGACCAGGAATGCCTTCAGGGAGGCGGACCGGGCGGCCTCGGTCTCCCAGTAGTGGCCCACCAGGAAGTAGGAGCAGATGCCCATGATCTCCCAGCCGACCAGCAGCACCATCAGGTCGCCGGAGTAGACGACCAGCAGCATCGCGGAGGTGAAGAGGGAGACGAGCGCGGCGTACGAGGGGTAGCGCGGGTCGTCGCGCAGGTAACCGGTCGAGTAGAGCTGGACGCAGGTGGCGACGGTGCCGACGAGGACGGCGGCGAGGGCGGCGAAGCCGTCCAGGTGCAGGGCGAGGTCGATGGGGACCGAGCCGGTGGGGGTGAGCCGGGTGGCGGCCTCGACGGTCTCCCCGCCGCCCTGGCGCACGGCGACGGCCACCGCGAGCGCGGCGGCGGTGAGCGTGGGCAGCACGGCGAGGGGGCGGACGAAGCCGGGGGCGCGGCGGCCGAGCAGCAGGCCCGCCACGGCCCCGAGGAAGGGCAGCAGCGGTACGAGGACGGCGAGGGTCGTGGTCGTCACGCGGCGGCCTCAGTCTTCCGTGCCGTGGTGTTCTGTGCGGTGGCGGCCCCTTCGGCGGCGGCCCGTCCGGCGGCGGGGTCGGTGCCGTCGTCCGGCGCCGTCTCGGACAGGTCGCGGAGCCGGTCGACGTCGGCGGTGCCGCGGTTGCGGTACACGAGGAGCACGATCGCCAGCCCGATGCCGATCTCGGCGGCGGCGATGGCGATGGTGAAGAGGGTCAGCGCCTGGCCGGCGTGGAGGGTGTCGCGCAGCCAGACGTCGAAGGCCACGAGGTTGAGGTTGACGGCGTTGAGCATCAGCTCGACCGACATCAGGACGAGGATCGCGTTGCGCCGGGCGAGCACGCCGTACAGACCGGTGCAGAACAGCAGGACGGCGAGCACGGCGGGGTAGGCGAGGTGCATCAGCGCCGCTCCTTGCCGTTCTTGCGGGACAGGACGATGGCGCCGACGAGGGCGGCGAGCAGGAGGACGGAGAGCGCCTCGAAGGGCAGCACCCAGTGCTGGAAGAGCATCTCGCCGGTCACCCTGGTGGAGCCCTGGGCGGGCCCGTCGAGGTCGATCCAGGTGGTGCGGAAGGCGTCCACGACGACCCAGACCAGGGCCGCCGCGGCGGCGACCGCGACGGTGAGCGCAGCCCAGCGGTTGCCGGAGTCCGCGTCCGGGGAGCGGCCGATGGGGGCCTTGGTGAGCATCAGGCCGAAGAGGAGGAGGACCACGACGGAGCCGACGTAGATCAGCACCTGGACCCAGGCGATGAACTCGGCGGTCAGCAGGAGGTACTCCACGGCGAGCCCGCCGAGGGCCACGACCAGCCAGAGCGCGGCGTGCACGAGCTGCTTGGTGGTGACGGTGACCAGGGCGGCGCCGAGGGTGGCGATGCCGACGAGGACGAAGGCGATCTCCACGCCGGTCGGGGAGAGGAAGCCGGGGTGGGCGGCGGCGAGGGCGATCACGCGGCGCCCTCCCCCGCGGAGCGGGTGGCTCCGGGGCCGGAGGCGGGGCCGGGGCGGGTCGCGGGGCCCGCCTCGGCCGCGGCGGCCT
>NZ_JBPQTV010000535.1:0-2496 GCF_051386515.1 Streptomyces sp. URMC 123
GCCGGCGGGCTGTGCTGCGTCAAGTACGGGGTCACCGCCGAGTACGTCCTCGGCCTCGACGTGGTCCTCGCCGACGGCCGGCTGCTGCGCACCGGGCGCACCACCGCCAAGGGCGTCGCCGGCTACGACCTCACCCGGCTCTTCGTCGGCTCCGAGGGCAGCCTCGGCGTCGTCGTACGGGCCGTGCTCGCGCTGCGC
Organism: Streptomyces sp. URMC 123; assembly: GCF_051386515.1. Classification (NCBI taxonomy): domain Bacteria; kingdom Bacillati; phylum Actinomycetota; class Actinomycetes; order Kitasatosporales; family Streptomycetaceae; genus Streptomyces; species Streptomyces sp. URMC 123. The sequence continues at coordinate 199 of NZ_JBPQTV010000535.1, forward strand.
CCCGAGCCGCCCCGGCAGCTCGCGCTGGCCGCGGAGTTCCCCTCCACCGCCGCGGCCTGCGCCGCCGTCTGCGAGATCATGGCCCGCGGGCACGCCCCCTCGCTGCTCGAACTGATGGACCGCACGACGCTGCGCGCGGTCAACTCCCTGGCGTCCATGGGCCTGCCGGAGACCACCGAGGCGCTGCTGCTGGCCGCCTTCGACACCCCCGACCCGGCCGCCGACCTCGCCGCCGTCGGCGAGCTGTGCGCCGCCGCGGGGGCCACGGAGGTGGTGCCGGCCGAGACCGCCGCCGAGTCCGAACTGCTGCTGAAGGCCCGGCGGATGTCGCTGGTCGCCCTGGAGGCGGTCCGCTCCGCCACGATGATCGACGACGTCTGCGTGCCGCGCTCGCGGCTCGCGGCGATGCTCGACGGCACGGCGGCGATCGCCCGGAAACACGGGTTGACGATCGGGGTCTGCGCCCATGCCGGGGACGGCAACACGCACCCGGTCGTCTGCTTCGACCCCGCCGACGCGGACGAGTCCCGGCGGGCCCGGGAGTCCTTCGACGAGATCATGGCGCTCGGGCTGGAGCTCGGCGGCACGATCACCGGGGAGCACGGGGTGGGCGTGCTGAAACGGGAGTGGCTGCGGCGCGAGCTCGGCCCGGTGGGGGTGGAGGTGCAGCGCGGGCTCAAGGAGCTCTTCGACCCCCTCGGCATCCTCAACCCGGGCAAGGTCTTCCCCGCGGCGCCGGAGGGGGCGAGCGGCTGAGGGGGCCGGCGGTCGAGGGGGCGAGCGACTGAGGGGGCGCACGGGCGACGGAATCCGGCCGCCGCCACCCGAGGACCTGGGGTCTAGGGCGAAAGCCCGATGTCGCGGGCCTGTTCGGCGCCGTACGGTCAGGAGTGAAGGACCCAATCGGCGCTGACCCTTTGGAGGCCCCGTGCCCGCGCGACTCGACCACACCATCGTGCACAGCACCGACCGCTTCGTCTCGGCCCGCTTCCTCACGGACCTGCTCGGTGCCCCCGAGCCCGAGCCGCTCGGCATCTTCGCGACCGTCCCGCTGGCCAACGGGGTCACCGTGGACTACGCCGACAGCATCGTCCCCCCGGCCGAGATCATGTCCCAGCACCTCGCGTTCCTCGTGTCCGAGGAGGAGTTCGACGAGCTCCTCGCCCGGATCAAGGAGCGCGAGATGCCGTACTGGGGCGCCCCCAGGCACCAGGAACCGCAGCAGGTCAACCACCGCAACCACGGGCGCGGTGTCTACGTCGACGACCCCGACGGGCACGCGTTCGAGTTCCTGACCCACTCCTACGTCGAGGAGTGAGGCCCCAGCAGCTCGTCCAGCACTCCGTCGAGGGACATCCGCTCGTGCTCCCGGCCGGGCGGCACCACCCGCAGCGTGCGCTCCAGCCACGCCGCGACCGGCGCGGCCGCCGTCTCCAGCAGGGCCTCGCCCTCCGGTGAGGACAGGGCCACGCACAGCGTCCCGCCGCCGGCCGCCGCCCGGACCGGCCAGATCCGCACATCGCCGCGGCCGCTCGGCCGCCGGAGCCCCTCGGCCAGCAACTCCCGGGCGAACGCCCAGTCCACCGGGGTCGGGGACCCGATGTGGAAGGTGATGTGCACGGCGTAGGGGTCATCGGTGCGGTAGGTGAGCCTGGCCGGGACGCGCACGCTGCGCGCGGGCGCCAGGACCAGGTCGAACGGCAGCTCTCGTGCCACCACGGTGTGCGTCACGACGACGTCCTTTCCTCGGGCGGTGGTGCCGCCTGGAGAGACCGCGTGCCTTCCCGTCGCTTACGCGACTTCTCGCGACTTTTCGCTATTCCCCCGCGATTCCTCGCGCGAGATTCCCCGCGGTTCCCCGCGGTTCCCCGTGACTCGTCGCGCGAGTTCGCGAAGCCCCTCGATTGTCGTGGCCGCGGCACGCGAAAGGGGTGCGTCCCTCAGGACGGGCCCGCCCCCGCGCGCCGTCTGGTAGATGTGGACCTGTTCTGCGGCCGTACGCGGGCGCCGAGCGACGAACACCACTCCGCCCGGGGCCGCGGCTGCGCCCGCACCCGGCCGGCCGAGCAGATACGGGACCTACGGACCATGAGCGCGCCTACCTCGGGATCTCCCGCCGACGGCAGTCCCACCGCCGGGTACTACCCCGATCCGTCCATTCCCGGCTTCATCCGGTACTGGAACGGCGCCGCATGGGTGCCGGGGACCTCCCGGCCCGCACCGCCCCCCGGCGAGGCGATGCCCCTGCCGCCGGCGGGCGCGGCGGCGGCCGCGCGCAGCGCGGATCTGATCTTCGAC
>NZ_JBPQTV010000536.1:0-2496 GCF_051386515.1 Streptomyces sp. URMC 123
AGGATTTCCACGGTGGTGGTCTTGCCCGCGCCGTTGGGGCCCAGCAGGGCGAAGATCGACCCCTCGGGGATGTGCAGATCGATGCCGTCGAGGACGACCTTCTCGCCGTACGTCTTGCGCAGGCCGACGGCTGTGATCGCTGGTGCGACGGCCGTCGCGGGCGGTGCGCTCATCGCGGTGCTGCCTCTCTCCTGGGGTCCGGACGGGTCCCGGTCGGACCGAGGCCCACGGGAGGCCCCGGCGAAGCCGACTTGCACGCTGTTCAACTCGGCGACTTGCACACCGTAAAAGAGGACTTGCACGGTGTGCAAGTCCCTGTGGGTCGTCAATTGAACAGCGTGCAAGTGCTGGGCTACTGTGGCGGCATGCCACGTGAGACCCTGAGCCGCGACCAGATCGTGCGCGCCGCGATCGAGCTCCTCGACGCCGAGGGGCTGGAGGGGCTGAGCATGCGCCGCCTCGGCCAGCGCCTGGGCTCGGCCGCCACCGCCATGTACTGGCACGTGGGAAGCAAGGACAACCTGATCGTCCTCGCGGCCGACGAGGTGTGGCGCGAGCTCGAACTCGTGGACCCCGAGGAGAACGGCTGGCGCGCGGCCGCCCGAACGCTGGTGCACGACTGCTACGCGATGGTGCTGCGCCACCCGTGGCTCGTCACGGCCATCGGCACGCACTTCGTCTACGGCCACGGCACGGCCCGCTTCCAGAACCACGCGTACGCGATCTACGAAGCCGCCGGCTTCACCGGGCAGGAACTCGACTGGGCCGCGAACGCGGCCTTCACCTTCGCGGCGGGCACGGCGGTCGTCGACGCGATGGAGGCCGCCGCGGCGCGGGTGCGCAGCCGCCCGCCGGAGGGCGGCGCGGGCAAGGGCGGCGAGCGGGGGCAGGGCCAGGACCCCATGGAGTGGGCCTTGGAGATCGCCTCGCAGTACCCGAGGCTGCGCGCCCGCCTCGACGAGCACGCGGGCGCCGATCCCGCCGAGATGATCAGACAGAAGTTCGCGTTCGGCGTGGAGGCCATCCTGGACGGCCTTGAGGCCCGCCTCGCCGCCCGTTCGTCAGCCGGCTGACGCCGGGGTCGGCTGTGACGGGCCTCGAATCGGCCGCAAGCGGGCCCGAGCCGGCCGGGGTCGACCCGGAAGCGGCCGGGGTCGGCTCCGAATCGGCCGCGGGCGGGCTCGGGCCGCCGGTGCGGGCCCCGCGGCCGCGCGCGGCTCAGATCGGGCGCGGCCGGCCGAAGAGCAGGTCGTAGCCGTCGGGGAGCTGGAACAGGACGCGGTCCATCAGGTCCTCGCCCGCGGTGTCGGCCACGACGCTGAGCACCGCGCTGACGTCCCAGGTCGCCGTCTTCTCCGTGGCGCCCTCGATCCAGGCCGCCGTGGCCCGGATGAACCGCTCGGGCGAGAGCGGTTCATGGGCCTGCAGGGGGTTGAGCAGGACCAGGGCCAGCGTCTCGGGGAGCCGGGCGGCCAGCTCACTCCGCACCCCGCCCACGAGATGCGCGCCCAGCAGGGCCAGTACGACGCGGGAGGCCCGTTCCGCCTCGTCCCGCGAGGGATACTCGCCGCGCTCCCGGACCGCGGCGAGAAACGCGTCCCAGTGCATGCGCATGAAGACCTCCCGGGGCAGTGCGAGGGCGCCGGCGGACGGTTTCGTGACCTATCTCCTTATGTACCCCGTGGCACAAACGGTGACAACCATCGGTTCAACCCCGGCCGGGGAGCCCGTCGTACGCGGAGGGCGGGCCGGGCCCGCCGGCCTCATCCGGAGGTGTTCCGGGCGTAGGTGAGGAAGATCGCCCCGCTCCTGAGGGCGGTGTGATCCGTCAGCTCCCAGACGCGCGGATCGAATCCCGCCGTGCGGGAGAAGAGCGGCACGCCGGTGCCGATGGTCATCGGGCTCAGCTTGACGATCAGCTTGTCGATCTCGGAGTAGAGCGCACCGGCCAGCTCTCCGCCGCCGATCAGCCAGATGTCCTTGCCGTCCTCCTGCTTCAGCCGCCGCACCGTCGCGACCGGGTCCTCGGCGACCAGTTCCACGGCGGGGTCGGGGCTCTCGGTGAGCGTGCGGGAGAACACCAGGTGCCGCAGATGCGGATAGGCGTCGGTGACGCCGGCGCGCAGGCCCAGTTCATAGGAGCGCCGGCCTTCGAGGACCGTGTCGAAGTGTGTGCCGGTGGCCGTGACGGACAGCGCGGCACGGGCCGGGCCGGGGAGGGTCTCCGGGTACTCGGTGACGAGGTGCTGGAGGTAGTCCTCGGTGATCGGCCAGAAGCCGTCGGGGCCGGTGGGGTCGGCGCCGTCCGGCCCGGCGATGAAGCCGTCGAGGGTGGAGGCGATGTAGTAGACGAGATGGCGCACGAGAGCCCCTTGGGTTGTCGATCGGCAGGACATCGGCGGCGGCATGCGCGGCGCATGGCACCGGGGTATGGACGGGTCGGGTGTCGGGCGGAACCGGGTGGGGCCGGGTCGGGCGTCGGGCGGAACCGGGTGG
>NZ_JBPQTV010000537.1:0-2475 GCF_051386515.1 Streptomyces sp. URMC 123
ACGCTCCCGAGGCGACAGCCGGCCGGGAGGCCGACCCCCGTACCGTCGACCTCGGACAGCCCGGCCCCCGCGCCGCCCGCCACCACCGGGGGCCGATCACCGCCCCGGGCGCGGCCGTTAGGCTGGCGGACGCAGCTGGTTCGCCCCGTCAGCCAGGCGGGACGCGTCGTAAGAGGGAACCCGGTGGAAGTCCGGGACTGCCCCGCAGCGGTGAGCGGGAACGACCGCCGTCCCACGCACTGGGCCCCGCCCGAGGAACGGGCCCGGGAAGCGACGGCCAGTAGGCGCCCCGTACGTCCGTCGGCCTTCGTCGGCCACGGCGTACGACGGCGGGCCCGCGAGTCCGAAGACCTGCCGCTGCCCGTACGCGACCGGCGCGTACGGAAGGGGACCCGCGCGCACCCCGCCCCGGGCCCCCCGCCGCGACTCGCGAAGGAGAGTTGACGTGGCCGACACCGCCACCACCACCCCGGCCGCCGCGCCCGGGACGCCCGCCAAGACCCCCGCCGACTCCCGGGTGACGCTCGCCCACATCATGAGCGAGCACGACACGAACCTCTACGGGACCATCCACGGCGGCGTTGTGATGAAGCTGATCGACGACGCGGCCGCCGCCGCTGCCGGGCGGCACGCCGACGGCCCGGCCGTCACCGTCTCCGTGGACCGCCTGACCTTCCTCGCCCCCGTGCGCGCCGGTGACCTGCTCACCGTCCACGCCGAACTGGAGCGGGCCGGGCGCACCTCGATGACGGTCGCGGTGCGGGTGACCGCGGAGCGCTGGAACGCCTCGGGTCCGGCGACCGAGGTGGCCGGCGGGCGGCTGACGTTCGTGGCCGTCGACGCCGCCGGGAGCCCCCGCCCGGTGCCCGCGCTCACCGTGCCCGCGCCGAACCCCCCGGCCGGTCCCTGACCCGGATGACCCCGGCGGGGCACACCCCCGCCGCCATTCGGGCCGCCGCCTGCCGCTCGCGGGGCGGCCGGCGCTCCAGCAGGACGACCCGGCCGTCGTCGGCGTCCTGGTCGAAGACCTCGGGGGCGGTCAGGGCGCACATGCCCGCCCCGACGCAGCGCTCACGGTCGATGTCGATCTCCATCTCCGTCCCCATCGTCCTACACCTCGTCCCAGGCGACGGGCAGCCGGTGCACGCCGTAGATGTTCATGTCGGTGCGCAGCGGGATCTCCTCGGCCGGGACGGCCAGCCGCAGCGTGGGGAAGCGGGCGACCAGCGCCGGGAGGGCGACCGCCATCTCGACCCGGGCCAGCTGCTGGCCCAGGCACTGGTGGATGCCGTGGCCGAACCCCAGATGGCCGGTGGCCCTGCGCCGCAGATCGAGGGTGTCGGGCTCGGGGAACTTCGAGGGATCGCGGTTGGCGGTCTCCAGGGAGCAGATGACCGTCTCGCCGGCCCCGATCAGCTCGCCGTCGATCTCGACGTCCTCCAGCGCCACCCGCGCCGTGAAGGGGGCGACCGTCAGAAAGCGCAGGAGCTCCTCGATCGCCTGTTCGGCGAGGCTCGGGTCGTCGCGGAGGGCGGCGAACTGCTCCGGGTGGCTGAGCAGCGCGAAGGTGCCGTGGGCGAGCATATTGGCCGTGGTGTCCAGGCCGGCGGCGAGCAGGAGGGCGCCGAGGCCGACGATTTCCTCGTCGGTGAGGCCGGGTTCCCGCGTCAGGTCGCTGAGCAGATCGTCGGTCGGTTCCGCGCGCTTGGCCAGGACGAGCCCCCGCAGGTAGTCCTGGAGACCGGTCATGGCCGCGTACCGCTCCTCCACGGACACCTCCAGGGACATGACGGTGACCGTGTATCCGTGGAAGGTGTCGCGGTCGGCGTGGGGCACCCCGAGCAGTTCACAGATCATCAGCGCGGGGATCGGCTGGGCGAACACCTCCACCAGGTCCACTCCCGGCCCCCGGCGCTCCATGGCGTCCAGCGTCTCGGCGGTGAAGTGCCGCACACGCTCGGTCAGCGCGCGCATCCGCCGGACGGTGAACTTCCCCATGAGCAGCCGGCGGTAGCGGGTGTGCTCGGGAGCGTCCATGCCCGTCATGTCGCCGACCGGGGCCGGCGGCAGCGGGCCCTCGGGCCCGTCCGGGAGGGGGTGGTGCATCAGCTCGTACCGGGCGCTGAAGCGGGCGTCCGCGAGGATCGCGCGGACCGCGGAGTGGCCGGTGACCAGCCGGCCCGTGTGCCCGTCGGGGAAGCGCAGCGGGGCGATCGGCCGCTCCGCGCGGAGCTCGCCCAGCTCGGGCGGCGGGGCGAACGGGCACCCGCCGGCCCGCCGGGTGGGCAGGGCGGTGACGGGCTCGTACGGGTCCGGGTGCGGCTGCGCGTCCGGGTGACCGGTCACGGGGGCGGGCGCGGGGGTCGGCGAGTCGTGCTGCATGGCGTGTCCTCCGGATGACGATGGTGTGCGATGGCAGTGACGTGCGTGACCTGCGTGACATGCGCGTACGAGGTGGGGTGCGCGGTCCGGGCG
>NZ_JBPQTV010000538.1:0-2437 GCF_051386515.1 Streptomyces sp. URMC 123
CTGCTGCTCCTTGCCCTTGCCCGCGTCCTGGATTTCCTTCACCAGGCCGGCGAAACGCACTCACCGGGCCCCGCGCGCTCGACGCGCGCCTCCCGGCGTCAGCCGCCCAGCGGCAGCGACTCCCGCACCAGACGGGCCGCCGCCACCATGTTCCCGAGCGCCGCCTCGACCTCCTCCCGGCCCCGGGTCTTCAGCCCGCAGTCGGGATTGATCCACAGCCGCTCCGCCGGCACCGCCCGCAGCGCGTGCCGCAGCAGCTCCGCCATCTCCTCGGTGGTCGGCACCCGCGGCGAGTGGATGTCGTACACCCCCGGCCCCACCTCGCGCGGATAGCCGGCGGCCGCCAGCTCGTCGGCGATGCCCATCCGCGAGCGGGCCGCCTCCAGGCTGATCACGTCCGCGTCCAGCGCCTCGATGCCGGCCAGCACCTCGCCGAACTCGGCGTAGCACATGTGCGTATGGATCTGCGTGTCCGCCCGCACCCCGCTCGTGGCGAGCCGGAACGCCTCGGTCGCCCACTCCAGATAGCCCGCGCGCGCCGCCTGCCGCAGCGGCAGCAGCTCCCGCAGCGCCGGCTCGTCCACCTGGATCACCGACGTGCCCGCCGCCTCCAGGTCCGCCACCTCGTCGCGCAGCGCCAGCGCCACCTGGCGGGCGGTCTCGGCCAGCGGCTGGTCGTCCCGGACGAACGACCACGACAGCATGGTCACCGGGCCGGTCAGCATGCCCTTGACCGGGCGGTCGGTCAGCGACTGGGCGTACCCGGTCCAGTCCAGCGTCATCGGCGCCGGCCGGGAGACGTCCCCGGCCAGGATCGGCGGCCGCACATAGCGGGTGCCGTACGACTGCACCCAGCCGTGCCGGGTGGCCAGGAAGCCGTTCAGCCGCTCGGCGAAGAACTGCACCATGTCGTTGCGCTCCGGCTCGCCGTGCACCAGCACGTCCAGGCCGGCCTTCTCCTGGAAGGCGATCACCTCCCGGATCTCGGTGGCGATCCGCTCCCGGTACGCCTCCTCGGTGAGCCGGCCCGAGCGCAGCCCGGCCCGGGCCGCCCGCAACTCGCCCGTCTGCGGAAACGATCCGATGGTGGTGGTCGGCAGCGGCGGCAGCCCCAGCCGGGCGCGCTGGGCCGCCGCCCGCTCCGCGTACGGCTGCGGGCGCCGGGTGTCCGCCTCGCCGACGGCCGCGCACCGCTCGCGCACCGCCGTGTCCCGGGTGAGCGCCGAGCCGGCCCGCGAGGCGAGGGCGGCCCGTGCCGCCGCCAGCTGGGGCGCCACGGCGTCCCGGCCCTCGGTCAGGGCCCGGGCCAGCAGCGCCACCTCGGCGGTCTTCTGCCGGGCGAAGGACAGCCAGCGCTGCACCTGCGGGTCGAGCTCCCGCTCGGCGGCCGCGTCCAGCGGCACATGGAGCAGCGAGCAGGACGGCGCCACGTCCAGCCGCCCGGCCAGCCCGAGCAGCGTGGCCAGGGTCGCCAGCGCCTTCTCGAGATCCGCCGCCCAGATGTTGCGCCCGTCGATCACCCCGGCGACCAGCCGCCGGCCCGGCAGCCCGCCGATGCCGGCCAGCGCCTCCAGATTGCCCGCGGCCGGCCCCGTGAAGTCCATGGCCAGACCCTCGACGGGGGACTGCGCCAGTACGGGCAGAGCCTCGCCCAGCGCGTCGAAGTACGAGGCGACCAGCAGCTTCGGCCGGTCGGTCGCCGCGCACAGATCACGGTAGGCGCGCCCGGTGGCACTCAGTACGGCGCGAGGCTGGTCCTGCACCAGAACGGGCTCGTCCAGCTGCACCCACTCGGCGCCCGCCGCGCGCAGATCCGCCAGCAGCGAGGCGTACGCCGGCAGCAGCCGGTCCAGCAGGGTCAGCGGCTCGAAATCGGCCGGGGCGTCCGGGCCCGGCTTGGCCAGCAGCAGGAAGCTCACCGGCCCCAGCAGGACCGGCCGGGCGGTCGCCCCCTCCCGCCGCGCCTCCGTCAGCTCCGCCACCTGGCGCCGGGAGTCCGCGGTGAAGACCGAATCGGGGGACAGCTCCGGCACCAGGTAGTGGTAGTTGGTGTCGAACCACTTCGTCATCTCCAGCGGCGCCACCTCCGCCGTGCCACGGGCCATGGCGAAGTAGGTGTCCAGCTCACCGAGGCCGGCGGCGCGGTGCCGCTCCGGCACGGCGCCGAGCGCCCAGGCCATGTCGAGCACGTGGTCGTACAGGGAGAAGTCCCCGGTGGGGATCTCGGCGAGGCCCGCCGCCCGCAGCTCCCGGCGGTTGCCGGCGCGCAGCTCGGCGGCGGTGGCCAGCAGGGCCTCCTCGCTGGTACGACCCGCCCAGTAGCTCTCGACGGCCTTCTTCAGCTGCCGGTCGGGGCCCTGCCGGGGGTAGCCGTACGCGGTGGCGCCCACGCGCGGGGGGCGTCCGCCGGCGGCCGCATCGGGCGCGGGGGTGGGGG
>NZ_JBPQTV010000539.1:0-2390 GCF_051386515.1 Streptomyces sp. URMC 123
CGTCAGCCGGCCCCGGCCCCGGCCCCGGCTGACGTGTGCGCGGCGCGTCAGTAGCGCCTGCGGGACGCGTGCCGGATCGCGTCCAGGGAGAGCGTCGGCGCCCCGGCCAGGACGAGGGGCAGCCACGCCATGAGGTAGATCAGGTCGTTGCCGTAGTAGTACGGCTCCGTGCTCCAGCTCACCGTCAGCCACAGGCTCAGCGAGATCAGCGCCCCGCCGAGCGCGGCGAGGCGCGCCCACAGGCCCGCCAGCGTGCCGAGGCCGGCGGCCAACTCACCGATGCCGATGGCGTACCCGAACGCCTCGGGATTCCTGAGCGCCTGGTCCACGAGCCACGGCACGGCCGAGCCGTCCCGCACGTTGCGCATCATCTCGCCGATCGAGCCGCTGCCGCTCGCCGAGAGGAATCCGGGGTCGGTGAGCTTGTCCAGGCCGGCGTAGACGAAGGTGACGCCGAGGAAGACGCGGAGCGGGAGCAGGGCGTGGCGGGAGGCGTTCGCCCGCCAAGGGCGGGACCGCGACGATGTGCTGATGCCGGATCGGTTCGTGCGGTGTGCCGCCGCCATGTGGTGCCGCCTTTCCTCGCCCCTGTCGGGGTGATTCTCCCCTGGGGCGGTCCGCCCGGCGACACATACGGCGGCGCACCCACGACCGTTCAGACACGGCGGCGCACGCGAGACCGTTCAGATGCGGCGGCCCGCCCGAGACCGTTCAGACACAGCCCGTACGGACACGGCGGCCCGCCCGCCACCGTACGGCCCCCCGCTCGACCGCCGTCAGTCGACGACCTCGATCGCGTAGCGGTTCGTCTCCGCGCCCGAGGCCGTGACCACCTGCACCTCCACCCGGCCCGGCTCCACCTCCGCCGGGACCGGCACGGTCAGCGCCGTGTCCGTGGGGTTGACGAAGCCGCCCGGCACCGGGACCAGCGGCACGTGCACATGCACCGCCCCCAGCCGGACGACCATGCGGGCGAGCGCGTCCGGCGTCTGCGCCCCCGGCGGCACGAACCCCGCGCCGCGGATCTCGATGTCGTCACCGGGCCGGATGGGGCCGTCGAGGTCGCCGAGCTCGCGGGCCCGTACGACCGACAGCACGACCGGCCGCCCGCCCTCGGCCCACTTCCCGGCCAGATAGGTCAGCGCGGAGACCACCAGCAGCAGGGTGAGCCCCCACGGCACATCGGGGAGCCGGTCGGGCTGGCGGCCCAGCCGGGCCAGCGCGAAGACGACGACGGCGGTGGCGATCAGTACGTACTGGGCGTCGCTGAAGCTGCCCCGCCCGGCGTCGTCGGTGAGCAGGTCGCGGGCGTGCGAGCGCTCGGCGCGGACCTTCTGGAGGCGCTGGCTGCGCACCCGCACGGTGACCACCCGGCGGGCGATCACCGCGACCGCGCAGACCACGGCGAAGGAGGTCAGCACGCCCGCGCCCTGGCCCAGGCGCAGCCCGTCGATCAGGGCGCGCCGCCGGTCCTGTCCGCCGGCGAGGGTGAGTTCACAGGCGAGGACGAGCACGGTGAAGACGGCGAGCAGCACCCAGGCCGCGGCCACCGCGCGCGAGGTGGAGAGCCGGTTGTCCTCGCCGATGAGCGGGGCGAGCAGGCCGCCCCTGGCGCGGTGCAGCCGGGCGGCGACGGTGAGGAGCACGCCGAGGGCCAGGGTGGCGAGCAGCGCGGCGGTCCGGGCCGGGGACCAGCCGGCCCCGACCGCCGTGGCCGTCGCCGCGAGGAGCAGCGCCACCGCCCCGCCCCACACCACCAGCAGGGTGCCGCGCCAGACGCCGCGCAGCCAGGCCTCGCCGGCCGCCCGGCCGCCGTCGGCGACCTGCCGGGCGGAGTGCGTCAGCTCGTCGGAGACCCACTGCCGGGAGGCGCCCGCGGAGTGCGCGAGCGCGGCGGGCACGCCGACCCCCGCCGCGAGGCCGTCGCGCTGGGCGACGAAGGCGGCGACGGCACGGCGGTGCCCCTCCCGCGCCCCGTGCGGGCAGTCACCACAGGCGCAGCCGCTGCCATGAGCGGGCGCGCTCGTACTGTCCCTGACCGACTCCACGCGGCTTCGCCTCCAACGTCCGTACGATGAGAGGGAGATGCGAGGGAATTGTGCCGCACCCGGGGCTCGTGGGAGGCCCTCTCCGCCCGGCGGGTGGGAGCGGGGGCGGGCGCGCGGCGACGCCGAGGTCGGCGGGGGCGCCCGGCTGACGAGATCGTTTCCCGGTGGCTCACCGGTGTGGGTGGACTCAGGTGTTCGAGCGGTGCCGGTTCGTCCGGTCCCGCGCGGGTGGTCCCCGTTCGGCCGGGAAGCGCCCGTACGGTGCTCGGTGTTCCGCGGCCGCGGCCGGCCCGCCGGGCGCGGGAACGGGCCGATCGCCGCAGTACGGGCGGGGGTTACGGG
>NZ_JBPQTV010000540.1:0-2383 GCF_051386515.1 Streptomyces sp. URMC 123
GGGTGTTCCGGCGCGGAGGCGCCTGGTCTATGCGGTGGGGTCGGAGGGGGCGGACCTCTGGCACGCTCGGTGATTCGCGCGGGGCTCGGGGCCCGCGCGGGGCGCGGGGTGGCCCTGCGCAACCGCCCTCACTGTGCCTGAGCGCAGCGAGGGCGGTCGCTTCGCTCCCACGACGGTTTGAAGCGATGTGCTCGCTGCGCTTGCTCGCGGAGCGAAGGGCCAGGCGGGGGCTTCGCCCCGCCGTTGGGTGGGGAGCGAAGTGGTCGCTTCGCTCCCCACGCCGTGGGGGCGGACCCGGAGACGAGGGGTCAGTCGCGGGTCGTCAGGAGGGGACGGAGCTGCTTGGGCAGCAGGTCCTCGCACGCCTGCTGCGAGGACTGCGTGAGCGCGTCGTCCACGCACGTGTAGTAGTCCCGGTAGACCACCTGGAACGTGAACGTCGCCGCCACGATGGCGAGGGCGACACCACCGGTGACCAGCCCACTGACCGCGGCCGTGGTCTGCGGCCGCGACCCCCGGCCCGCCACCTGCCCGGCAGCCGGCGCGACGCCCGTACCCGTACCGGCCCCCGCACCCGTACCGGCCCCGCCACCGGCGGAGCCGCCCGCGTTCCCGCCGGCCGCCCCCTTCGCCCCGCCGCCCCGCAGCGCGCTGATGCCCCAGTAGACGGCGAGCGCCCCGAGCAGCAGAGCGATCTGCGGCAGGCTGAAGAGCGCGAAGAAGAAGCCCCACATGCCGGCGAGCAGCGCGTACCGCGCCCGCCGCTGGGCCGGGTCCCGGGGGTCCCAGCGCAGGCCTCCCGGCCCGCCTGAGCCCTCCTGCCGGGGGGAACCCGGCCGGCCGCCGAACCCGCCCTGCTGGCGACCCGGCTGGCGGCTGCTCCACTGGCTGCCCCAGACCGGCGGCTGCGGCCGCTCGCCGCCCTCGCCGGGCCGCTCGCCCTCGTCGCCGCCCCCGCCCCGGCCGCCGGAGCCCCCGTAACCGCCGCCGCCCTGGCCGCCGTGGCCGCCGTGGCCGCCGTGACCGCCATGACCGTCATGGCCACCGTGGTCGCCGCCGCCCCGACCGCCCCGGTCGCCCTCGGGACCGGCGTGTGCCTCGTCCGTGCCCTGGGGCCGGCGCGGGCGCCACGGCTCGTCGGGCCGGCCCTCGGGGGGCGCCGCGAACGGGTTGTCCTCCTGCTCGCCACCCCCCGTACCCGGCGGGGTGGAGCGCCGCTCCCTCAGCAGCACCGAGCCCGGCAGCACGGAACCCGGCAGCGCGGAACCCAACCGCACGGAACCCAACCGCACGGAACCCGCCCGCACGGAACCCGCCCGCACCGCGAGCGCCCCCGAAAAGAGAGAGGGGAGAGCCGACGGCGAGGTCGACGGGGACAACGGTCCGGCGCCATCGGCGGCAGCGGCAGCAGCGGGCAGCGGGAGGCGAAGAGCCGCGCGGCGGCGTCGGTCCGGCATCTGTAGTGCGTCTTCCCCTTGTGTCGTCGCCCTCCCCGTGCGGTCTGCGCCGCCTGGAACGGGCGCGGAGGAGGGACGGTTCCGTGCCTCAGACGCTACCTGGCGCACGTGCCCCCGTCCCGTGGGGGCCGTGCGGTGTGCCGGTATCGTTGCTGGCGGTCGGCGGCTTCGTAGGGTCACCCGGACAGCCGCACCCTCTTCACTCGTATGACTCAACGAATTCCGTCCCGTGGTGACCTCGTGAGAAAGAGCCCTCTCGTGTCCTCGCACCCCGACAGCCGGACGAAACGCCTTGTCGTGCTGGTCTCCGGCTCTGGTACGAACCTCCAAGCGCTGCTGGACGCCATCGCCGCGGACCCGGCGGGCTACGGCGCCGAGATCGTGGCCGTCGGCGCCGACCGGGACGGGATCGTCGGCCTGGAGCGGGCCGAGCGGGCCGGCATCCCCACCTTCGTCTGCCGAGTGCGGGACCACGCCGACCGGGACGCGTGGGACCTGGCCCTGGCCGAGGCCACCGCCGCCCACGACCCCGACCTCGTGGTCTCGGCCGGCTTCATGAAGATCGTCGGCAAGCGGTTCCTCGCCCGGTTCGGCGGCCGGTTCATCAATACGCACCCCGCGTTGCTGCCCAGTTTTCCCGGTGCCCATGGCGTGCGCGAGGCACTCGCGTACGGCGTGAAGGTGACCGGATGCACCGTCCACTTCGTCGACGACGGTGTCGACACCGGCCCGATCATCGCGCAGGGCGCGGTCGCGGTCCGGGACGAGGACGACGAAGCCGCTCTCCACGAGCGGATCAAGGAAGTCGAGCGCCGCCTGCTCGTCGATGTCGTGGGGCGCCTGGCCCGCGACGGCTATCGCATCGAGGGACGAAAGGTACTGATCCCGTGACCGCCACCCCGCCCGCCCCCGCAGCCGACCCTTCC
>NZ_JBPQTV010000541.1:0-2368 GCF_051386515.1 Streptomyces sp. URMC 123
CACGGAGTCGCCGCGGCCCCCGCACGCGCCACCCGTCCCGGGCGCCCCCGCCGCGGCGACTCCGTGCGCTTTCCACCCGTCCTCGTCCGCGCCGTGCCAGGCTGATCCGGCGGGGCCGAATGCCCCTTGCGGGCGGATACGTGAGGTGAACGCGTGCGGGGTCGCTGGCGGGCCGCGGGTGCCGCGGCCCTACGGGTGCTGGTCGTCTGGGCGGTGAGCACGCTCACCCTGCTCGTACTCGCCGGGCTGCTGCCCGACTTCAGGCTCCAGCCGTCCGGCGGGGACAGCGCCCCGCAGATCCTCGTCACGGCCGCGAGCGGAGCCGGCGCCTTCGGCCTGCTGAGCGCCGTGGTCTGGCCCGTGCTCGTGCGCGCCCTGCTGCTGGTGCCGGCCTTCGTCCTCGGCCTGCTCGTCTTCTTCCTCAACGGCTCCCTGCTGCTCATCGCCCTGTTCCTCATCCCGGACGGGCGCGGCGAGGCGGACTGGCGCACCGCCATCGTGGTGGCCGCCGCCATGTCGGCCGCCTCCTCCGCCACCAGCACCGCCCTCGCCGTACGCGACGACCACGCCTACCGACGGCGGCTCTCCCGGCTCGCCGACCGCCGCCGCCGGCGCGCCGGTGACGCCCTCGCGCCCCCGGAGCCGCCCGGCATCGTCTTCCTGCAACTCGACGGCGTCGGCCACGACGTCCTGACGCGCGCCCTGCGGGAGCGGCCCGGCCGCCCGGGCGCCGGGCGCCCCGAGCCGCCGCTGATGGAGACCGTGGCCGGCTGGTACGGCGACGGGCGCGGCTCCCACCGGCTCGTGCCGTGGCGCACCGACTGGTCGAGCCAGACCGGCGCCAGCCAGCTCGGCATCCTGCACGGCAGCAACCACGACGTGCCGGCCTTCCGCTGGTACGAGAAGGAGACCGGGCAGGTGCTGGCCTGTTCGAGCCCCGCCGCCGTCGCCGAGCTCCAGCGCCGTGCCGTCGCCCGCGCCGGACACCCCGGGCTGCTCGCCGCGGACGGCGCCAGTCGCGGCAACCTCTTCAGCGGCGGTGCGGACCAGCTCGCCCTCGTGCTGTCCGTGGCCGCCCGGCGCGGCCGCCACAACCGCTCCCGCGCGGGCTACTTCGCCTACTTCTCCGACCCCGCCAACGCCGTGCGCACCGCGTGCTCCTTCCTCGCCGAGGTCGTCCGGGAGGTCGGGCAGTCGGCGCGCGCCCGGCTGCGGCCGGAGGGCCCCCGGGTCAGGCGCGGCGGTTTCCACCCCTTTCTGCGCGCCTTCGCCACCGTCGTCGAACGGGACGTGGTGGTCGCCGCCGTCCTCGGCGACATGCTCGCCGGGCGTACGGCGATCTACGCCGACCTCGTGGCCTATGACGAGGTGGCCCACCACTCCGGCCCGTACAGCCGCGACGCCGAACAGGTGCTGCGCCGGCTCGACCGGTGCGTCCGGCTGATCGCCGAGGTCGCCGAGCACGCGCCGCGGGAGTACCACATCGTGCTCCTCTCCGACCACGGTCAGAGCCCCGGCGAGACGTTCGCCGGACGGTACGGGCTCACCCTCCAGGACCTGGTGCGGCTCGGCTGCGACCCCGTTCCCGGCACCGGACGGCGCAACGGCGCGGGCGTAAGGAGCGGCGGCGTACGGGGCGGCGGCGTACGGAGCGGCGCCGGCATACGGGGCGGCGCCGGCATACGGGGCGGCGCCGGGCCCGTCGTGCTCGCCTCCGGCAACCTCGGCCTGATCAGCTTCCCCGGGCTGCCCGGGCGGGCGAGCCGCGAGGAGATCGACCGCCGCCACCCCGCCCTGCTGCGGCGCCTCGCCGACCACCCCGGCGTGGGCTTCCTGCTGGTGCGCAGCGAGCGGTACGGCGATGTGGTGCTGGGCGCGGGCGGCGCCGAGCACCGTCTCGACACGGGCGAGATCATCGGCGCCGATCCGCTGGCGCCCTTCGGCCCGGGCGCGGCGGACGCCGTACGGCGCACGGCGGGCTTTCCGCACGCGGCCGACATCATGGTCAACTCCGCGTACGACCCGGAGACGGGCGAGGTGCACTCCTTCGAGGAGCAGATCGGCTCCCACGGGGGCCTCGGCGGCGCCCAGAGCCTGGCGTTCCTGCTCGCGCCCAAGGCCCTGAGCAGCCCCGTGCGGACCGTGCCCCCGCCGGCGGAGCGGGAGGGCGCGGAGCCGGCGGTCCTGGAGTGGGACGGCCCGGAGCCGGTGGGCCCGAAGCCTGCGGGCGCTGAGCGGGGCGGCCCTGAGCCGGTGGTCCCGGAGCTTCTGGGCGCGGAAGAGGTGCACCGCGTGCTGCGCAGGTGGCTGAGCGAGGTCAGCGGGGTGTGGGCCCCCACCCCGCCCGAGCGGATCGTCGTCCATGCGC
>NZ_JBPQTV010000542.1:0-2368 GCF_051386515.1 Streptomyces sp. URMC 123
GGACAGCACGGCGCCCGAACCGCCGGCGCCCCCGCCGCCCCCGCCCGTCGAGGAACCGGTCCCGCCGGGGCCGGGCACGGGCAGCGGCGGCGGCGGCTCGGCAGGCACCGACGGCGGCGGAACCGGTAGCTCCGGCACCGGGACCGGGAACGACACCGGCACCGGAGCCGGGGATTCCGGAGGCTCTGGCGGCCCGGGCGGCGGTGACGCGCCACCCGCCCCCGCTCCCGCCCCGGGTGGTGAGAACTCCGCGCCGCAGGACGCCCCGTGAACCCTCTCCACCCCCGGCTCATCGTCCCCCTGCTCCTGCTGACCGTGCTGGTGGGCGCGCTGCTGCTGGCCGGTTACGTCCGCGGGGACTTCGCCGGCGACCAGCGCGCGCTCCCACCGGTGGCGGTCGACCGGGTGCCCGCCGCCATCCGGGACGGCGGGCCGCTGATCGACACCACCGGCGAGCGGCCCCGCTCCGTCCGCATGCCCGACCGCACCATCGCCCTGACCTTCGACGACGGCCCCGACCCCACCTGGACGCCCCGGGTGCGGGCGGTGCTCGAACGCCATGGCGTGCCCGGCACCTTCTTCGTCACCGGCGCCATGGCCGCCCGCCACCCCGAGCTCGTCGAGGGCCTGGTGCGCGGCGGCCACGAGATCGGGGTCCACACGTTCTCGCACCCCGACCTCGCCGGGCTCTCCCCCGACGCCGTCGACCGCGAGCTGTCCCAGACCCAGCTGGTGCTGGCCGGCGCGGCGGGGGTGCACAGCTCGCTGGTGCGCCCGCCGTACTCCTCCGTCCCCTCCGCCCTGGACAACCGCTCCTGGCCGGTGGTGGAGCGGCTCGGCGACAAGGGCTATCTGACCGTCCTCATCGACGAGGACACCCGGGACTGGAGCCGTCCCGGGGCCGCGCGGATCGCCGAGGCCGCCGTGCCGGACGAGCCGGGCCGGGGCTCGATCACCCTGCTGCACGACTCGGGCGGCGACCGCTCCCAGACCGTGGCCGCGCTGGACCGGCTCATCCCGCAACTGCGCGCCCAGGGCTACCGGTTCACCACCGTCGGCGGCGCGCTGGGCGTGGAGACCGTCAACCACCCCGTGGGCGGGGCCGAGCGGTGGCAGGGCCGGGCGTTCGTGGCGGCGGTGGGCCTGTCGGAGACCGCCGTCCCGGTGCTCTCCGTGCTGCTGCTGGTGGTCGGGCTGCTGGTGCTGGCCCGGCTGGTGGCCATGCTGGTGCTGGCCCGGCACCACGCCCGCCGGCGCAACGCCCCGGGGTTCCGGTGGGGGCCGCCGGTGACCGAGCCGGTGAGCGTGATCGTGCCCGCGTACAACGAGCGCGAGTGCATCGAGAACACCGTGCGCTCGCTGGTCGCCGGGGACCATCCGATCGAGATCGTGGTCGTCGACGACGGCTCCACGGACGGCACCGCCGAGATCGTCGAGCGGCTGGACCTGCCCCAGGTCACCCTCGTACGGCAGCCCAACAGCGGCAAGCCCGCCGCGCTCAACAACGGCGTGGCCACCGCCCGGCACGAGCTGATCGTGATGATGGACGGGGACACGGTCTTCGAGCCGTCGACCGTCCGGGAGCTGGTGCAGCCCTTCGCCGACCCCCGGGTCGGGGCGGTCGCGGGCAACGCCAAGGTCGGCAACCGGCGCGGCATGATCGGCCGTTGGCAGCACATCGAGTACGTGATGGGGTTCAACCTCGACCGCCGGATGTACGACCTGTTGCGCTGCATGCCCACCATTCCGGGGGCGGTGGGGGCGTTCCGGCGGCAGGCGCTGCGCGACGTCGGCGGGATGAGCGACGACACGCTCGCCGAGGACACCGATGTGACCATGGCCATGAACCGGGCCGGGTGGCACGTGGTCTACGCCGAGCGGGCGCGCGCCTGGACCGAGGCTCCGACCGGCCTCCGGCAGTTGTGGAAGCAGCGCTACCGGTGGAGCTACGGCACCATGCAGGCGATGTGGAAGCACCGGGGCGCCGCCCTGGACCGCGGCCACTCCGGCCGCTTCGGCCGGGTCGGGCTGCCGCTGATCGTCGTGTTCCAGATCCTCACGCCCGTGCTCGCGCCGCTGATCGACCTGTTCGCGCTGTACGGGCTGGTGTTCATGGACCCGCTGCGCACGGCGGCCGCGTGGTGCGGGGTGCTGGCGGTGCAGGCCGCGTGCGCGGCGTACGCGTTCCACCTGGACCGCGAGCGGCTGCGGGACCTGTGGCCGCTGCCGCTCCAGCAGATCGTCTACCGCCAGCTGATGTATCTGGTGCTGCTCCAGTCGTGCATCACGGCGGTGAGCGGTGGCCGGCTGGGCTGGCACAAGCTGCGGCGCACGGGTGAGGTGGGGGCGGCGCCCGGGTCGGCGGGGG
>NZ_JBPQTV010000543.1:0-2368 GCF_051386515.1 Streptomyces sp. URMC 123
CCCCCGATCTTCGCCCACCACCGGCTGTCATGCCGCTCTCCGGGAGAACCCCCATGACCGTTCCCCTGCTCCCGTCCGCACCGCAGGAGCTCACCGAGCCGCCGCAGGAGCTCACCCAGCCCCCGTCTGCGCCTTCCGGGCCGCCGTCGGAGCTTTCCGGGCCGCCGTCGGCGGCGCGGCGCGCCCCCTCCGCCCTGTGGCCCGCCTCCGCCCGTACGACCCCCGGCGGGGGCCTCGCCCTCGGCGGGGTGGAGCTCACCGAGATCGCCGACCGCTTCGGCACCCCGTGCTACGTCCTGGACGAGGCGGAGCTGCGGGCCGGGGCCCGCGCCTGGCGGCAGGCGCTGCCCGACGCCGAGGTCTGCTACGCCGCCAAGGCGTTCCTCTGCCGGGCCGTGGCCGCCTGGGTGGCGGAGGAGGGCCTGGGCCTGGACGTGTGCTCGGCGGGCGAACTGGAGCTCGCCGTGACCGGCGGCTTCCCCGCCGAGCGGGTCCTGCTGCACGGCAACGCCAAGTCCCCCGAGGACCTGCGGACCGCGCTGCGGCTGGGCGTCGGGAGGATCGTCATCGACTCGCTCGGCGAGATCGCCGCACTCGCCGCGCTGGTGCCCGCCACCACCCGGCAGAAGGTGCTCGTACGGGTGGTGCCGGGCATCGAGGCGGGCGCGCACCCGGCGATCAGGACCGGTGGCGAGGACCAGAAGTTCGGGCTGCCGATCGCGGACGGCTCGGCCGAGAAGGCGGTCGCGGCGGTTCTGGCGCAGCCGCGGCTCGAACTCGCCGGGTTGCACTGCCACCTGGGCTCCCAGATCGCCGCGCCCGAGCCGTACGAGGAGGCCGTACGGCGGATCGTTCCGTTCCTGGCGCGGCTGCGGCACCGCTACGGCGTCGCCCTCCCCGAGCTCGACCTGGGCGGCGGCTTCGCGGTGGCGTACCGGGAGGGCGACCCGGCGCCCGGCCCCGAGGTCTTCGCCCGCCGGATCACGGCCGCGCTGGCCCGGTGCTGCGCGGAGTACGACACGCCCGTGCCGCGGCTCACCGTGGAGCCCGGCCGCTCGATCGCCGGTCCCGCCGGGACGGCCCTCTACCGGGTGGCGGCGGTCAAGCGCGGCGGCCGGCGGACGTTCGTCGCGGTGGACGGCGGGATGAGCGACAACCCGCGCCCCGCGCTCTACGGGGCCCGCTACACGATCCGGCTGATCGGCCGCCCGGCCACCGCGCCGCCGCGCACGGTGACGGTCGTCGGCCGGCACTGCGAGGCGGGCGATGTGCTGGCCGCGGACGCGGAACTGCCGGGGGACGTGCGGCCCGGTGATCTGCTGGCGGTGCCGGTGGCGGGGGCGTACCACATGTCGATGGCGTCGGGGTACAACCTGGTGGGGCGCCCGCCGGTGGTCGCGGTGGCGGACGGGCACGCGCGGGTGCTGGTCCGCCGGGAGACGCTGGAGGACATCAGGCGGCGTGACGTGGGCCTGTGAGGGCGCCGTGCCCGGGCGCCGGCGGCCGGGCGGCCGGGCGACCGGCCGCTGGAGCGGGGTCAGTCGCCGATGCGTACGAGGGCGAGGGTGATGTTGTCGGGGCCGCCCCCGTTCATCGCGGCCTTCCACAGTTCGAAGGCGGCCCGCCCGTCGGAGTGGAAGCGGAGCACCTCGTCGATCCCGGCGTCGGGCACGGGGTCGGTCAGACCGTCGGAGCACACCAGCCAGCGCCGCTCGGTGTCCAGCGGCGAGCCGCTCACATGCGGGTCGACCGGGCTGAAGCCGGGCGTGCCGCCGAGGGTCTGGGTGACGATCGACGAGGTGCGCTCGCCCGGGAGCAGCGGCGGGTTGTCGTCGACGCTCACTTCCCGCAGGCCCTGGCCGTCGGCGACGTCGTAGACCCGGCTGTCGCCGACGTTGAAGGCGATGGCGTGGTCGGCGGTGAGCACGACGCCGGCCACGGTGGTGCCCATCATGATCAGGTCGGGGTCGTCGTCGGCGGCCTCGTACACGGCCCGGTTGCAGCCTTCCAGGGCGTCGCGGACGTCGTCCTCGCTCTCCAGGGCGGGCCCGATCCGCGACAGCCGCCGGACCACCATGGCGCTGGCGACCTCGCCGGCGGGGTGCCCGCCGAGTCCGTCGGCGACGGCGACGATCAGGGGCGTGCCCAGCGGGAACAGCATGGTCTGCGGATTCTCGGTGATCGTCCCGCAGACGGTCCAGGGCCCGACGGCCAGGCTGTCCTCATTGCGATCGCGCACCAGCCCGGGGTGGCTCAGCGCGCTGACGACGATATAGGCCATACGTCCACCGCCTCCCGGACGGCCCCGGCACGCGTGCCCTTCCATTGTGCGCCGGAGGGTGTGCGGGGGCCGCTCGAACGGTGTCTC
>NZ_JBPQTV010000544.1:0-2341 GCF_051386515.1 Streptomyces sp. URMC 123
GGCCGGGGGCGGGCGTCTGGGGTGGCGCCTGAACAGTGCTGGTCATGGACACCGCCGGAGGATGAGGAGGAGGTTCCAGGTGGCGATCTCGCGCAGGCCCGGCACCCGGGTGACCGCGCCGGGCCACAGCGGCCAGTAGCGGGAGCGGGCGCAGAGGACGGACACGTCCCGGCGGGCGCGCACCTGCCGCAGGGTGGCGCCCACGTGCAGGGGGAAGAGGTTTTCGCCGAGGGTGTGCTTGGGGTGGCGGCCGGTGCGCCGTTGGTAGTGGCGCCGGGCCCGCTCGGCGCCCAGGTAGTGCCAGGGCGCCATCTCGTGGCCGCCCCAGGGGGAGAGCCAGTTGGTGAACGAGACGTAGAGCAGCCCGCCGGGCCGGGTGACCCGCACCATCTCGCTGAGGAACGTCTGCGGATCGGCCACGTGCTCCAGCACGTTGGAGGAGAAGCAGACGTCGGCGACGGCGTCGGGCAGCGGCAGCAGATAGCCGTCGGCGAGCACGGCGCCCTCCGGGGCGCGGCCGCGGGCCGTCAGCTCGCCCACCGAGGGCTCGAAGAGATAGCCGCGGGCGCCCCGGCGGCGGAACTCCTCCGTGAAGTACCCGCTGCCGCCGCCGACGTCCACGACCAGCCGGTCGCGCAGCGGGACGTACCGGGCCACCTGGTCGGCGGCGTCCCGCGCCAGCAGGGTGTAGCACCGCTCGGGGTCCTCGGGCTCCCGGAGGAACGCCCGCAGGAGGGTGAGCGACCGGCGCAGCGAGGGGTCCTTCACGGCCGGCTCACCTCCGGGGCAGGCTCGGGGCGGCGTACGGCGGCGGGTCCCCGTACGGCGCGGTGTCCCCGTACGGCGCGGTGCTCTCGTACGGTCCGGGGTCCGCGTACGGCGCAGCGCCCTCGTACGGTCCGGGGTCCCCGTACGGCGCGGCGCCCTCGTACGGCGGCGGGTCCCCGTACGGCGTCGGGTACGCGCCGGTGGGCGGCTGGGCGTGCGGCGCGAGGTGGCGGCGGGGCGGCGCCGCGCCGGGGTCCCGCCAGGCCTCCGCCGCCACCGCGGCGAACCGGCGCACCGTGCCGTGCCAGCGGTACGCCGCCGCGTGCCGCCGGGCCGCCCGGCCCATCGCGGCCCGCCGCCGGTGGTCGAGGGCCAGCGCGCACCACGCGGCGGCGAACGAGCTCTCGCCGCGCACCAGCGCGCCGGTGACCCCGTCCCGGACCGAGTCGCGCAGCCCGGGCACGTCGAAGCCGATCGCGGGGGTGCCGCGGGCCGCCGCCTCGGTGATGACCAGGCCCCACCCCTCGATCAGGGAGGGGTGCAGCAGCAGCCACGCCTCGCACATCAGACGGTGCTTGACCGCCTCCGGGACCCGGCCGGTGAACTCCACGCCCGGCCCGGCGAGGGCCGCCAGCCGCTCCCGCTCCGGGCCGTCGCCGACCACGACCAGCCGGCCGCCGGTGACCGGGCGGACCCGCTCCCACAGCCGCAGCAGCAGATCGATCCGCTTGTACTCGACCAGCCGGCCGAGGGCGAGGAAGAGCGGCTCGGGGGACTCGGGCAGCAGCGGGCCGGGCTCCTCGACGCCGTTGTGCACCACCCGGATGCGCTCGCGCGGCACACCGAGGTCGCACAGCGCCTCGGCGGTCGAGCCGGACACGGCCACGATGAGGTTGCCCCGGTGGGCGCGGGTGAGCGACCAGTGCTCCAGGGTGCGGCCGACGCGGGCGGCCGGGCCGGGCAGCCGGATGCGCCACATGTCCGTGTGCACGTGGTTGACCAGGCAGATCGTGGGCCCGTGGTGCCACAGCGGGGCGAGGTACGGCATGCCGTTGCACACCTCGACCAGCAGGTCGCAGGTGCCGACCTCGCGGGCGAACGTCCGGCCCGCGCGCAGGAAGTGGTCGGTGGCGCCGCCGGCCGACACCACCCGGTAGTCCCGGCCCGCGGTCGGGCCGGCCGGCCCGCCGCACAGCAGGGTCACCTCGTGGCCGGCCGCGGCCAGCCCCCCGGCGATCCGGTCGACCAGCAGCTCGGAGCCGCCGGCGTTGGGGTTGCCCAGGTCGCGGTGGGCGAGGAAAACGATCCGGCGGGGCAGCGGGCCGCCGGCCGCCAAGGGGCCACCGGCGGTCAGCAGGCCGGTCGCGTGGGGCGGTTCGACGGCGCGGCGCGGTTCCTGGGCGTACGGGGAGGCGGTGTCGTACGAGGGGGGCGTGCCGTACGTCGCGGTGTCGTACGGCGGGCTGTCGTACGGTGCGGCGCTGTCGTACGGCGGGGCGGGCGGCCGGGCCGGGCAGCCGGATGCGCCACATGTCCGTGTGCACGTGGTTGACCAGGCAGATCGTGGGCCCGT
>NZ_JBPQTV010000545.1:0-2339 GCF_051386515.1 Streptomyces sp. URMC 123
CAGGAAGGGAGAGCGGCAGGGGAGGGACCGACAGCCCGGCCTCGGCGGGCCGCGGGGAGCCCGGGGACGTCAAGGAGGACGTCGAGGAGAGCGACAGGGAGAGCGTCAGGGAGGACGTCAAGGAGCCAAGGAGCCCAAGGTCCCCGGCGCTTCCGGCTCCGCGTCCGCGGGAACGCCGCCGACCGCCCCCGCGTCGGCCGCCTCCCCGCGCGCCACCGCCCGCCCCAGCAGCCGCAACTCGCGTTCCACGCCCCGGCCCCGGGTCCGTACGAGCGCCGCCGCGAGCTCCGACAGCTTGCGGTTGGTGCGCTGCGACATCCGGCGCAGCAGGGTGAACGCGGTGGCCGCGTCGCAGCCGAGGACGTACATCACGATGCCGCAGGCCTGGTCGACGACGGGGCGCGAGCGCAGCGCGGTGTCGAGCTGGTCCACCTCGGCGAGCGCCTCCTGGTACTGGCGGTCGCGCAGCAGTCCTGCGGTCGCGAGGTCGCCCAGCAGTACGGTCGCGCCGTGCGCGCTCTTCTTGAGCAGGTTGGGGCGGAACCCGTAGACGGTGATGGTGACCGTGAGCCCCTGCCGGTGGAACGGCAGGGTCATGCTGGAGCGCACGCCGACCTCCAGTGCCTTCGCCCGGTAGCCGGGCCAGCGGTCGTCGTGCAGCAGGTCGTCGGCGGGGGCGGGCCGGCCGGTGGCCACGGCCGTGGGTATCGGCCCCTCCCCCGACTCCCACTGCACCGCGACCAGTGAGGCCAGGTCGGGGTGGGTGACGGCGGTGGGCGGGTGGCCGGCGCCGTCGGAGCCCACGCCCCGCGCGGCGGTGGCCGTCGCCGTGGCGCCGCAGGCGGCGGGGTTGCAGGACACCGCGCGCTCGGCGAGCTGCGCGAGGCTGCGATCGGGGGAGCCCGACTCGGGGTCCAGCGGGAACTCCCGGTATCCCGTCATGAGCACGCCACTCTCCTGGTCTCCGTCCGTCCGGCGCCCTGGACGGGTCGCGCGTCCGCGGGCCTGCCGGGAGATCTGTCGCAGTCCGTGCGAATTCACCGTCACTGGCCGCCTGCCCGCTGCCGGCCGTCGGAAACGGTGGCCGTTTCGCGGCAATCGACCGACAGGGGCGACGATGACCAGGCAGGACGGCCCCGAGGAGCGAACCGGGCGGCCCTGGAGACCTGGAGGCCGCCAGCGGTTACGGTGTGCCCCATGGCCGAGTCGACGGACTTCGGGGCGGAGCTCGCTGATTTCCGCAGCCGGGTCGAGGAGTTGCGCACCGCGCGCGCCCTGCCGCCCCAGGAGCGAGTGACCGCTCTGGACGCGGCCCTGTTCGAACTGCAGCACGTGGCGGAGGTCCTGTGGCCGCGCTTCGAGGAACTGGCCGCGGCGGCGCGGCGCAACGGGGGGCGCCGGGAGGAACCGGAACTGCGCCTGCTGCGCGAGGTCTTCCAGCGACTGCCGGTGCCGGTGGTGCTGCTGGACCGGGCCACGGTCGTCCGCCGGCTCAATGTGGCGGCGACCCGGCTGCTCGGCACGCGGCCGGGGTACGCCACCGGGCGCGCGCTCACCGCTTCCCTGGCGCACGACGCCCGCGCCGCGTTCCGCTCGCAGGTGGCCGCGGTGGCGCGCGGCGAGGGCGATCGCAGCCTGCTGGTGCGGCTGTTGCCGGAGGCGGACCCGGCGGCGTCCGGCGGCCCGACGGCCGGACGCGAGGGGGCCGTGGCCGGAACGGGTGGCGCCGGGCTCGGGGGCGGCGCGGCCGCGGCGCACGGGGGCGAGGGCGCGGTACCAGGTGCGGGCGGGGTGCGGGCCGACGGGCCGGCGCCCGAACCACTGCGGGTCACGCTGACGTCCGTACGGGCGCAGGGCGAGCCCCGCCCCACCGTACTGGCCGCGTTCCAGACGCTCTCAGGACTGACGCTCCCGGAGCTCGCGACGGGGCCGGAGGCCGCGCCGGCGCCGGGCCGGGCGGTGGCCCCGACGGGCGGTGCGCCGGGCTCCGGGGCCGTCCCGGCCGGACGGACGGCACCGGACACACGGGCGGCAGCCGGCCCCCGTACGGCGGCCGGCCCGCGTACGGCGGCGGTCGACGGCTCCCCCGCGCCGCCCGGGGCCCTGGACGGCGCGGGGACACGGGACGGTTCAGGGGCACGGGACGGCTCAGGGACGCGGGACCGCTCAGGGGGCCGGGCTCCGTCCGGGGCCCGTACGGCGGCCCCCGGCGGCCGGGACGCCGTGCGGCAGGACGGCAAGGGGGTGCCCGCCCAGCGCACCGCCACCGGACCGCACACGGCCGCCGAGCCCGCGGCGGAGCGCCGCCCCCGTACGGCGGGCCGCACCGCCCCCGAGCC
>NZ_JBPQTV010000546.1:0-2329 GCF_051386515.1 Streptomyces sp. URMC 123
CGCCCCGGGCGGGGCCGTCTTCCTTTGCGTGGCCGGGGCGTTACGGCGTGGGCGGGGGCATCGTCGGGGCTCCCGGGAGGCGGAGCGTGGCCAGGGTGCCGGGGCCTTCGGGGGGTGGGCCCAGGGTGATCGTGCCGCCCGAGCGGCGGACCGTGCGGGCCACGATGGACAGGCCCAGGCCCGAGCCGGGGAGGCCGCGGGCGGTCGGGGAGCGCCAGAAGCGCTCGAAGACATGGGGCAGTTCCTCGGGCGCGATGCCCGGGCCGTGGTCCCGCACCCGTAGCTCTCCGCTTCTGAGCGAGACCGCGATCACACCACCCGGAGGACTGAACTTCACCGCGTTGTCGAGGAGGTTGACCACCGCCCGCTCCAGCGCGGCCGGCTCGGCCCGTACGTACCAGGGGGTCAGCTCGGCCTCGATGGTCAGGCCGGAGCCGCGCAGCCGGGCCCGTTCGACGGAGCGGTCGACGATCTCGTGCAGCGCCACCACGGACACCGGGCCGCCGCCGGGCGCGCCGTCCGGGCGGGAGAGCTCCTGGAGGTCGCCGATGAGCGCGCCCAGCTCGCCCATCTGGGCGGTGAGCGAGGACAGCAGCTCCCGGTGGTCCTCCGCCGGCAGCCGGCGCCCCGACTCCTCGCTCCTGACCAGCAGTTCGATATTGGTCCGCAGGGAGGTGAGGGGCGTGCGCAGCTCGTGGCCTGCGTCGGCGATCAGCTGCTGCTGGCGGTCGCGGGAAGAGGCGAGGGCCGCGGTCATCGCGTTGAAGGACCGCGACAGGCGGGCGATCTCGTCCTCGCCCTCCACCGGAATCCGCACGGCCAGATCCTCCGTGCGGGCCACGTGTTCGACCGCGTCCGTGAGCCGGTCGACCGGCTTCAGCCCGGTGCGGGCGATCCACAGCCCCGCGGTCGCCGCGCCCAGCACCCCTACGCCGGCCACCGCGATCAGCAGCAGCGCCAGGGTGCTCAGGGCCGCGTCGATCTCCGCGAGCGGCCGGGACACGGAGAACGCCACGTCCTGCGTGCCGACGCGGACCCGCTGGGTGAGCACCCGTACGGCCTGACCGTCGTCCGTACTGCCGTCGTGCAGGAACTCGGCCCGTACTCCCAGCGCGACCTCCGTGTCGCCGCGCTCGACCCGTACCGCTTGCGAGTTGGGGCCGACGCAGCGGCCGCCGCCGGCCAGCACCACCTGGCCGCTGGGGTTGCCCGGCAGCACGTCCCGGCTGCGGGCCGGGGCGCCGGACTGGCAGCGGGCGAGCGTGGCGTCCAGGTACGAGCCGGCCACCGAGACACCGCGCAGCCCGTTGTCGAGCTCCGCCCGCAGTTGCGAGCGGGTCAGGAACCAGCAGGCGGACGCGGAGATCGCCACCGCCACGGCGACGGCCACGGCGGTGAGCAGCACCAGCCGGGAGCGCAGGGGGAGCCGGCCGAGCGCCCGCGGGCCCCGTGGCCCCTGGTCCCCGCTCACGCCGTGCCGCCGCCGTCGGCCCGCAGCACGTACCCCACGCCCCGCACGGTGTGCAGCAGCCGCGGCTCGCCGCCCGCCTCCGTCTTGCGGCGCAGATACATCACGTACACATCGAGCGAATTGGACGAGGGTTCGAAGTCGAAGCCCCACACGGCCTTGAGGATCTGCTCGCGGGTGAGCACCTGGCGCGGATGCGCGAGGAACATCTCCAGCAGGGTGAACTCCGTGCGGGTCAGCTCCACCCGGCGCCCGCCGCGGGCCACCTCCCGCGTGGCCAGGTCCATCCGCAGGTCGGCGAAGGAGAGGATGTCCCCGGCGGGGCCCGCGCCGCCGTCGTGGCCGGTCGCGGCGGCCGCGTACGAGCTGCGCCGCAGCAGCGCCCGGACGCGCGCCAGCAGTTCGTCGAGCTCGAACGGCTTGACCAGGTAGTCGTCCGCCCCCGCGTCCAGCCCGGTGACCCGGTCGCCGACGGTGTCCCGCGCGGTGAGCATCAGGATCGGCACGGTGGTGCCGGTGGCGCGCAGTCGGCGGGCCGCGGTGAGCCCGTCCATGCGCGGCATGAGCACGTCCAGCACCACCAGGTCCGGGCCGTACGCCGCCACCCGCGCGAGCGCGTCGAGGCCGTCGACGGCCAGCGCCGTGTCGTAGCCCTCGAACGCGAGGCTGCGGCGCAGCGCCTCCCGCACGGCGGGCTCGTCGTCGACGATCAGAATCCGCTGCGGGGCGGCGCCGGAGGGCGGTACGGCGCCGGTGCCGGCACCAGGGCCGGGGCCGGGTCCGAGGCCGGACGTCATCGGGCCGAGCGCCCGCGGGCCCCGTGGCCCCTGGTCCCCGCTCACGCCGTGCCGCCGCCGTCGG
>NZ_JBPQTV010000547.1:0-2302 GCF_051386515.1 Streptomyces sp. URMC 123
CGCCCCCGCACGCGCCCGGCCGCCCTCGCCGTCCCCCTCGGCTATCTGCTGGCGTCCGTCCTGCTCTACATCCACCTCTGGGCCGACCTGGACCGGGCCTATCTCGTCGACAGCATGCGCGACCAGAACCAGTGGGAGTGGTTCTTCGCCGTCACCGCCGAGAACGTCTTCACCCTCCACAACCCGCTGTTCACGACGTTCCAGAACTATCCGCTCGGTGTGAACCTGATGGCGAACACCGTGATGCTCGGCCTCTCCGTGCCGCTGGCGCCCGTGACCCTCGTCCTCGGCCCCACCGTCACCTGGGCGCTCGTGCTCACGTGCGGTCTGGCCGGCACGGCCACCGCCTGGTACTGGCTGATCCGCCGGCACCTCACCCGCGACCGGGCGGCCGCCGCGCTCGGCGGTGCCCTCGCCGCCTTCGCGCCGCCGATGATCTCCCACGCCAACGCGCACCCCAACCTGGTCGTGCTGTTCGTGATCCCCCTGATCATCGACCGGCTGCTGCGCCTGCGCGACGGCGGCAGCGCCGTCCGCGACGGGGTCGTCCTCGGCCTGCTGCTGACCTGGCAGCTCCTCCTCGGCGAGGAGGCCCTGCTGCTGGCCGCCACCGGCATGCTCGTCTTCGCCGTCGCCTACGCCTGTGTGCGGCCCGCCGAGGCCCGCGCCGCCGCGCTGCCGATGCTCCGCGGCGTCGGCGTGGCCGCCGCCGTCTGCCTGCCGCTCGTCGCCTACCCCCTCTACTGGCAGTTCTTCGGCGCCCAGAGCTACGGGAGCATCCACCACGGGCCCACCGGCAACAGCCCGCTCGCCCTCGTCGAGTTCTCCAGCCGCGCCCTGGCCGGCGACCGGTCCACCGCCGCCGCGCTCTCCCTCAACACCACCGAGGAGAACGCCTTCTACGGCTGGCCGCTGGTGGCCCTGCTGCTCGGGGTCGCGGTCGCGCTCTGGGACCGCAAGGTCGTCCGCGCGCTCGTCTGCACCGCCGCCGTCGCCGCGGTCCTCTCCCTGGGCAACACCATCCCCCTGCCCGGCACCGACGCGGTCGTGCCCGGCCCCTGGCGGCTGCTGGACGGGCTGCCGCTGTTCGAGTCGGTGATCGAGTCCCGGTACGCGATGGTCTGCGCGCCGCCGGCCGGCATGCTGCTCGCCCTCGCCTGGACCAGGGTCGCGGCGGTCGCCCGCGCCGGCGCCCGCTCGGCCGACCGCGACCGGCGCGACAAGGCGCTGCTGCTCCGCGTGGGCTGCGCCATCGCGCTCGGCATCGCCCTGCTGCCCATCGTGCCCAGGCCGCTGGAGACGGTCGAGCGGCCGGCCACCCCCGCCGTGATCGCCGACGGCACCTGGCGCTCGTACGTGCTGCCCGGCCAGTCGGTGGTGCCCGTGCCGCTGCCCTCGCCCGGGGAGGCGAGCGCGCTCAAGTGGCAGATCGACGCCGGCTTCGGCTTCCCGCTGCCGGGCGGCTACTTCAACGGCCCCGGCGGGGCCGACCGCGCCGGCATCTACGGGGCCGTGCCGCGCCCCACCAACGATCTGCTGACCGCGGTCCGCTACAGCGGCAGGGTGCCGCACATCGGCCCCGAGCAGCAGCGCCAGGCCCGCGAGGACCTCGCCTACTGGCGGGCCGGCCTGATCGTGGTGGCGGACCAGCCCAACGACGACGCGCTGCGCACCGCGCTGGAACGGCTGCTGAACGAGCCGGGGCGCCGGGACGGCGACGCCTGGGTGTGGGACGTGGCCTGAACCACGGCGCGCGTACGGGAGCGGGCCGCGCACCTCGTACGGCCCCGCACCGCGTACGAGCCGAGCCGGGGCGCGTCGTACGGTCGCCGCGGACCGGTCGCGGCCACCGTGACCGGTCCCATCTCCCCGCCACCGGGGCCGGGTTGCGCTGCGTGCTCAGCGCATTACGCTGGCCCGACCATCGCATCATCGCGACCGAGAGAGAGCTCCCGTGGCCTGTGACCTCTGGCTGGTCCCCCTCGTCGATGTGCTGTGCCACAGCCCCGACAACCCCTTCGCCGAAGAGCTCGCCACCTATGACAAGGCCCTCACCCAGGCCGGTCTGCCCCCCGTGCCCGTGTACGGCTACATGCCCGGCCTGTCGGGGGACGTCGCCCCGGTCGCCGGCTTCGACTACGACGCCCTGCACTTTCTGCGCCGCGCCTATCTGCTGCTGATGTGCGGACTGCCGGTCACCCCCGTCGACGAACTCGGCGGGGACTACGAGCAGTTGCTGGAGATGTTCGAGGCCACCGCCCAGCAGTCCCATCTCGTCTGGCACTACGACCACGCCGGCGCG
>NZ_JBPQTV010000548.1:0-2245 GCF_051386515.1 Streptomyces sp. URMC 123
TCTTCGGCTCCCCCTGGGAGCATGTGCGCCGCGCTGCGGGGGCACCCCGCCACGTCCCCTCGGCTCTCGTCAGCGGCGCGCCCGCGGTGGGGGTAGAAAACCATCGGTGGTTGCGGCCGGCCGTCGGTCTCCCGCCTGTCTTCTTTCTCCGGCGAAGCCGGAGCCGCCCTACGGACAGCAGATCGCGGATCAGGGACCGGCCAGGCAGTCAGGGAGCGCGAGACCCCCACTCCGCTTTGTGCGCCCCAACCGGCCGGAGGGGACGTAGCGGGGTGCCCCCGCAGCGCGGCGCACGAGAAAAACCCCCACCCCCGCCCCGAAGGGGCGGGAAAGCTTGTGACGCTCACACCACAGGCAACGTGACCCCGGACGTCGCGCAAACCCGCCCGGAGGGCACCCCGTACCCCGGTGCGGCACCAACCCCCGCACCCCACGGGCGCAAAAACACCACCCCACCCCTCCGGGGCGGGAGAAAGGGGTCGCGCCGAGGGCCGGGGCAAAGACCCCCGCGCCTTCGGCGCGGGGAGATGGCGTTCGCGCCGAAGGCCGAGGAAAAGCCTCAGGGATTTCCTGCCTGTTCCGGCGACAATGAACCATGGACCATCTACCGCACCTCAACCGCACGCTCGACGCGCTGGACCCACCTCGCTGGGCGCCTCCTGCCTCTGACGCGACCCACTTGGTCCGCAAGGTGCATGAGTTGCGGGGCGTTCCGCTGGGCGAGCTATGTCCGGCGGATCTACGCACCCTCGTCTCTCAGCAGGTGGCGCTGCCGTACGTTCTTCCGCTCGCGGTGCGCTTGCTGCTCGATGAGCCGATGCTTGACGCCTACTTCTACGAGGGTGACCTGTTGCTTGCCGCTGTGAACGTTCCGACGTCGGCCTGGGCCCTGTTCCCGGACCTCGCGATGCGGTTGCGCACCGTGGTCATGACCCTGCCGGAGGCAGCGACGGCCAGCCTCCCCCGCGGCGCCACCGAGGAGCTCGCCCGTTTCGTCGCCCGGACGGAATCGCTTCGCTGACCAGATGAAGGAACCCGCAGTGAGCTCTGGGGTGCTCGTTCCAGTCGGCGAGCCAGGCCCGGATGCCGCGTTCGAGGGCTTGGCGGCTGGCGCGGCTGTGCCCGGATCAGCCCGACGAGGAGCGGGGAAGCCGGCCCCCGGCCGGAGGCGGGGGAAAAGCCCGGGGCGCTCGCGTCGACGACGGTCACGTCACGGACGCCCCACAACGTGGACGTCGCGCTAACCACCCCGGAGGGAACATCGCTCAAAGCCGCGCCGGCGCAGACGCGTTGGAAGCCAGCCCAGGAGACCCGCGAGCAACCCCCACACCACGCCGACGCCGATCAGCCGCGGCAGCTGCGCCCAGAGGGCCACATCGCCGCCCAGGCCCGTGACGTCGCCCAGCCCGAGCACGTTCAGGCCGTAGCGCGCGGACACCCGGGTGAGCACGCCGATGAGCAGCAGCATGAGCGCCGTCGCCACGCCCAGCCGGATCGCGATCCACCACGGCTTCGTGCCCGCCGGGGAGCGCACGGCCGTCAGGTAGCCCGCCGCCAGCAGGGCGAGCGCGGCGAGCAGCGCCAGCAGCCAAGCGCGGCCGTCCTGCTCCGAGAGGGAGGCCAGATTCACCGTGGCGTCCGCGCCCTCGGGATCGCGCAGCACCGCGGCCAGCGCCTTCGGCATCGGCAGCCCGATCGACTCGGGGGCGTGCCCCTTCCACGCGCCGCCCAGGCCGATGCCCAGGGCCGGCCAGGCCAGGTTCGGCAGCCCCAGCAGGAGCACGGCGAAGGTCTCCGCCGGGCGGCCGCGCGTGGCCGCCACCACCAGCCCGATCACCGCGCCGACCGCCACGTACGCGAGCACCACCGCCACCATCGCGGACGCCGCCGGGCGCACCACGTCGTGGAGGCGCAGCAGCCGCGACGGCAGGGGCGCCGTGCGGCAGGCGGCGAAGGCCACGGCCAGCACCACCAGCAGCCACAGCAGCCCGAAGCCGAGGGTGGGGGCGAGGACCGCGCGGAAGCCGACCGTGGGCGTCGCGCCGAGGAACGCGCCGATGTCGTCGGCGAACGAGTCCCCGAGGCTGACCCGGAACGTGTGGCGCGCGGCGAGCGACACCAGCAGCAGGGCGATCAGCCAGAGGGCGGCCGTACGGGCGATCCGGGCGAGGATCTCCCGCCCGCCGGCGACGGCGCGGTGGCGCAGCGGCCGCAGGAACACGGCGGCGAGGGCGAGGGCGCCGGC
>NZ_JBPQTV010000549.1:0-2225 GCF_051386515.1 Streptomyces sp. URMC 123
CCCGTACCCCCTGCTTGCCCCGCATCCCCGTGACGAAAGAGCGGACCGACTGATGTACGACCTGGTAGTGGTGGGCGCCGGCCCCTATGGACTCTCCGTCGCGGCCCACGCGGCCGCGGCCGGCCTGCGGCTGCGCGTGATCGGCCGCCCGATGGCCTCCTGGCGGGACCACATGCCCGCCGGCATGTATCTGAAGTCCGAGCCGTGGTCCTCCCATCTGTCCTCGCCCGACCCCGGCCACACACTCGACGACTACTGCGCGGCCCAGGGGCTGCGCGCCGAGCACGGCACCCCGCTGCCCCTCGCCGCGTTCACCGGCTACGGGCTGTGGTTCGGCGAGCGGGCCGTGCCGCGGATCGAGGAGCGCACCGTCACCTCCGTGCGGCCCCAGGGCCCCGGCTTCCGGGTGGAGACGGCCGACGGCGAGACCATCGCCACCCGGACCGTCGCCCTGGCCGTCGGGGTCATGCCCTTCGTCCGCCGGCCCGGGGCGCTGGCCGCCCTCCCCGCGCACCTCGCCTCGCACAGCAGCGACCACCGCGACCTCGCCGCCTTCCGGGACCGGGACGTCACGGTCGTCGGCGCCGGCCAGGCCGCCCTGGAGACCGCCGCGCTCCTCGCCGAGCAGGGCGCGCGCCCCCGCATCGTGGCCCGCGCCGACAGGATCAACTGGAACAGCCCGCCCCAGCCCCTCCACCGCCCCGCGCTGCGGGCTCTGCGCGACCCGCACTGTGGGCTGGGCACCGGATGGCCCAGCTGGGTCTGGTCCGAACTGCCCTGGGCGGTACGGCGGCTGCCCGGCCCCACCCGGGTGCGCATCGCGGCCACCGCCCTCGGCCCGGCCGGCGCCTGGTGGCTCAGGCACCGGGTCGAAGGCGTGCTGCCGGTGGTGCTCGGCCGGCGGCTGGAGCGCGCCACCGCCTCCCCGGGCGGGGTGCGGCTCGACCTCGCCGGCACGGACGGCACCCGCACCGCCCTGGAGACCGAACACGTCATCGCCGCCACCGGCTTCGCGCCCGACCTCACCCGGCTGGAGCTCCTCGACCCGCTGCTGCGCGCCACCGTGCGCACGGTGCGCAGCGGACGGGCCCCGGAGCTGAGCGCCGCGTTCGAGTCCTCGCACCCCGGTCTGTTCTTCGCCGGTCTGCTCACGGCGCCGTCCTTCGGCCCGGCGATGCGCTTCGTCTACGGCGCCGCGTTCACCGCCCGCCGCCTGGTGCGCGGGGTGCGCCGCCGGGTCGGCGGGACGCCGCCCCCGGCGGCCTCGCGCGCCGCCGCGCTCATGGCTCGGTGAGGCTCACCCGTTTCGCCAGCTCGCGCACCGCCTCGTCCTTGATCGTGCCCAGCCCGTGCCGGGTGACGTTGAGGGCTCCGGCCGCGGCCCCCAGCCGCACCGCCTCGCGCAGCCCGGCGCCCTGGGCGAGGGCGGCCGTGATCCCCGCCGTCATGGTGTCGCCGGCGCCCCGGGGGTCGACGACCTGCACATCCGGCAGCGACACCGCGACGACGTCGTCGTCGATCAGCGCCAGGGCGGGCCTCTCCGCCCGGGACACCACGACCGTGCCCGCGCCGCGCTCGCGCAGCACCCGCATCGCCTCGATCAGCGCGGCGGGCTCGTCGGAGTCGGCGCGGCCGTCCGCGATCATCTCCTCGTGGCTGGTCTTGAGCAGGTCCACGCCCCCCTCCAGGCACGCGTCGAGCAGCGGCCCGCAGAGGTCGACGACGACGGTGCCGCCGTTGGCCCGCAGATCGCCCGCCAGCCGACGATAGGTGTCGGCCTCGACCAGGGTCGGATCGGCGGGGCCCGAGAGCACGCTGATCTCCGAGCGCAGGCCCTCGGTGAGACAGAGGGTGTAGAGGTCGTCCAGCTCGTGCCGGGTCAGCACGTCACCCGGCTGCTCGGCGACGGTGATCCGCTCGTTGTCCCGGCGGTCGTGGACGAAGACGCCGTTGCGCCCCTCCCGCTCCACCGCCCGTACCGTGCTGCCCTCGCTCTCCACGAGCCGCCGGATGATGGGGCCGCACTCGGCGCCGAACGCCCCGCACAGCACGGGGTGGACGCCGAGCGCGTTCAGGGCGCGGGCCTGCCAGACCCCTTGGCCGCCGCAGTGGACGTGCACATCGGGTCCGGTCTCGTCGTGCTCGATCGTGACCGTCAGCAGGGGCACGGGGGCGAAGATCATCACTTGGGTCATCGGAACGGTCCTCGGGGGTGGGACCGGGGC
>NZ_JBPQTV010000550.1:0-2216 GCF_051386515.1 Streptomyces sp. URMC 123
GTCTCCAGCATGGGCAAGGACTACACGTACACCAACCTCTCCGACCACTACCCCGTGGTGGCCGGCCACGACGTCCGCCACACCGTCGACAAGCGCACCGGCACGCTCTCCTCGATGGTCCACCGCGGCCGGGAACTGCTGCGCTCGGGGCCGGAGCTCGACGCCTGGCGGCCGCCCATCAGCAACGAGCGCTGGGACTGGGGCACCGCCGAGGGCAAGCTCTGGTCCGCCCGGGGCCTCGACCGGCTGCGCACCACCGTCGAGGCCGTCGACCTGACCCGTTCCCACGACGGCGCGGTCACCGTCACCGTCCGCTCCACCGTGGCGGCCCCCGATGTCACCGACGCGTCGTTCGGGCAGATCATCGATTACGCGTTCGACGGCTCGGGGGCGGTACGGGTGCGGCAGCGGGTCGAGCCGAGGGGGACGGTACGCACCCTGCCGTATCTGCCCGCGCTCGGGCTGCGGCTCGCGGTGCCTCAGCGGTACGACCACCTCCGCTGGTACGGCAGGGGGCCGCAGGAGAGCGTGAACGACCGGCGGGACGGCACGCCCGTCGGCGTCTGGTCCGCGCCCGTCGAGAAGGGCGCGGGGCCGTATCTGCGCCCCCAGGCCCACGGCAACCACACCGAGGTGCGCTGGGCCGCCCTGACCGACGGCCGCACGGGCGGGCTGCTGATCTCGGCCCCGCCCGGCGGGACGTTCGACACCTCGGTGAGCGCGCACGACGACCTGGACCGGGCCGCTTACCCCCATCTGCTCCGGCGCGACCAGGACTGGCACACCCTGCGGCTCGACCACGCGGTGAGCGGGGTGGGGGACACCCCGAATCCGGTCCGCCCCGAGTACCGGGTGCGGGCGGACCGGAGTGTCGACCACACCCTCACGATCCGCCCGCTGGCCCCCGAGGAGGCCGCCCGGCTGCGGTAGTACTGGCGCTCAGCCGCGCCTGTACGGGCGTCGCCTCCGGCAGTACTGAGGCTCCCTCCGGCCGTACTGGCGCTCAGCCGCCGGCCACCACCGGGTAGTGGTCGGAGAGGTTGGTGTACGTGTAGTCCTTGCCCATGCTGGAGACCGTCCAGGGCGCGCTGCGCTCCTTGATCACTTCGCTGCGCCAGTCGGCCGGCCGCGCGTGGCCCGTGCGGTGCAGCACATGGTCGAGATCCTCGCGCGGGTCGTCGGGGTAGCGCTCGGCGGCGATGGAGTTCTCCGCGGTGTCGAACGAGTACGGGTGCCCCGTGCGCCGGTCGGCCGGGTCCAGACCGGCGTTCCGCAGCATCGAGGCGTACTCGGCCGAGTGCGCGTCCACATTGAGGTCGCCGGCCACGATCACCTGCTCGTTCGCCGGAATGGCCTTGGCGTCCAGAAACGCGTCCAGCTGCCGGAACTGGGCGGCGCGCACCCGGGCGGCCTCCCCCGCGGAACAGCCCGGGTCGGTCGACTGGGCGTGGGTGCCGACCACGTGCACCCGGCTGCCGGCGACGTTCAGCACCGCGTACACGAAGCCCTTGTTGGACCACCAGTCGGCGCCGCAGGCCTCCTTGTAGACGAACTGCTCCTTGCGCACGATCGGCCACTTGCTCAGTACGGTGACGCCGCCGTCCTCCGGGGTGGTCGAGGAGTACGAGCCGCCGGTCGCGTCCCAGCCGCTGGTGGAGCGGCCCATGACGGGCGTCTGGTGCGGATAGCGGGCGGCGGCCGCCCGCTGGAGGGCGTCGGAGGAGGCGTTGTCGAACGCCTCCTGGAGGACGACCACGTCATTGCCGCCGAAGAAGGGGGCGGTGGGTATCGCGGCGGCGCGGTGGTCCTGCCCCCAGTTGGGGTAGAGGGTCTTGCTGAACAGGAAGACGTTGTAGCTCAGCACCTTCAGCCGGGGCGGCTCGGCCGCGGGGGCCGGCCCGGCGGCGGTGACGACGGCCGCCGCGGCGAGCGCGGTGGCCAGGGCGGCGCGTGAGACGCGCCGGGTGCGGCGGGCGGTGCGGTGCGGCGAGAGCGACATGGGTCCCCCGTTGCGGGTGAGGTGGATGAGGCCGGTCGGCGCTCATCCCACGCAACGGTGGTGACCTTCGGATGACCGGTGGATGGAAGGGACATGACCACGGCTCGACGGCTCCCGCGCCGGCCGGGCGTCGGGCCGTCGGTGAGCGTTCGGCCATCGGCCCCGGTCGAGCCGGGGAAAGGGCCGAGGCCCCCCGCGCGGCGGGCGCGGCGGGCCT
>NZ_JBPQTV010000551.1:0-2213 GCF_051386515.1 Streptomyces sp. URMC 123
GGGCTCGTACGGGCCGCCGGGGGGGTACGGGGTGCCCGGGGCGTACGAGTCCGGTGGGGTGTACGAGCTCCCCGAGGCGTAGGAGTCCGTCGGGGCGCCGGAGACGTACGAACCGGCCGGGGCGGAGGCGGGAGCCGCGCTGCGCCAGGGGGCCGCCGGTGTCTCCCATCCCTCGGGGAGAGGGGTGTGCCCGGGTTCCCCACGGGACGACGCCTCCCGCTCCTGAGCCGCCGCACCGCGCACGCCGCTACGCTCGGTGACCATCGGCAGGGTGACTCCGGGCCGTTGGCCCGGTCCGTCGGGGGATACGCTCACCGCTCGCTCCCGCAGGGCACTCGTCTCGTACAGATGGTGGAGAGGGTCGGGCCGGCGGCGGAATGCCGCCGTTTGGGGAATCCGCGCTGGAAATGTGCCGATCATAGAGGCTGCCATGTGGGGCGTTCCAGTAAGCCATTCGTGATCTTGGGCACCCGGGATGGAGCAATGGCCGCCGTCCGATCGTTTCTGCGTGGCTCTGCACGGCGTTGACGGCCGTACGAGCGATTGTGACTTTCTGTTATGCGTCGGGGTGTCGGAGAGGTCACCCGACCGGGCCAATCCAACGCGGCATACCGGGACAGAATGCCACACAGTGGACGGGGTGTTCCGTTCCGTCCCCGGAGGTCGAGGTGCCGCGTCCGCTGGCGTCCCGGGGAGTGGACCGGCGGCTGCTGCGCAGGGTCGCCGCCGTGTGCACCTCCCTGACGGCCCTGATCGCGACGTCGCTCGTCGCGGGGCCGGCCTCGGCCGGTCCGCCACTGGCCGCCCCCTGCGCGCTGACCCGGACCACCGCCCACCACTCCGAGGGCGTGGACACCTGGAACCGCGCCTATCCGCGGCCGGACCGGGAGCTCAGGGCGGTGATGATCTTCCTGTCCTTCCCCGACGCCCGGCCCCGGGTCACCCCCGCTGAGCTGGCCGCCGACCACTTCCCGCACACCTCGCACTTCTTCGAGCGCGCCTCCTACGGCCGGTTCCGGCTGCGCGTCGACCCGCTGACGAGCTGGGTGGCCATGCCGTCGC
The DNA here is from genome assembly GCF_051386515.1 of Streptomyces sp. URMC 123. Classification (NCBI taxonomy): domain Bacteria; kingdom Bacillati; phylum Actinomycetota; class Actinomycetes; order Kitasatosporales; family Streptomycetaceae; genus Streptomyces; species Streptomyces sp. URMC 123. The sequence continues at coordinate 1,063 of NZ_JBPQTV010000551.1, forward strand.
CGTCGGAGGCGTACGGGATAAAGCGCGACTGGGAGGGCGATCTGCGGACCGCGTATCTGCGGGACGCGGTGGCCGCGGCGGACGCCCGGGTGGACTTCTCGGCGTACGACATCGTCTATCTGGTCGCCGATCCGGACGCCCCGGGAGTGGACTCGGACGCGACAAAGGTCGTCAATTTCGACCGCCCGTTGCGAGCGGACGGCGCCGAACTCCGCCGCATTGTCACCGTTTTCGAGCAGCATCCGCCCGATCGGAATGTGCTCGCCCATGAGACGGGTCATGTGTTCGACCTGCCCGACCTTTACCACCGTCCGAGGGACGGCAAAGGGGACTGGGACACCCATGTGGGTGACTGGGACCTCATGGGCAGCCAGTTCGGACTCGCGCCGGAGCCCTTCGCCTGGCACAAGTGGAAGCTCGGCTGGCTCGACGGTGGCCAGGTCGTGTGCGCGAACCCGTCGACGGCGACCGTGGGGACGCTCGTACCGCTCGGCGCGCCGGCCGGGGAGGGCGCCGGCGGGGCGCGGCTCCTGGTCGTCCGCACCGGGGAGGCCAGCGTGCTGGCCGTCGAGGCGCGCGGCGCCGAGGGGAACGACGCGTCGACCTGTTCGGAGGGGGTGCTGGTCTATCGGGTGCACAGCGGGACCGCCTCCGGCGGCGGGCCGGTCGAGGTCCTGGACGGCCACCCGCGCACGGGGGCCTGCTGGGAGACGTCCGTCTACCCGCCGCTGGCCGACGCCCCGCTCGGCGTGGGCGAGCGGCTCTCCGACCCGCGGAGCGGGGTCGCGATCGACGTGCTGCGGCGCGATGCGGAGGGGCACTGGACGGTGCGGATCAGTCGCGCGTGAGCGGCTGGGCGCCGCGGCCGCGCGGGAACGACAAAAAGGCTTTTCCGCGATCGCGGAAAAGCCTTTTTGTTCACGGCCTTGCCGTGCGAGGTGCGCCGCCAGGGACTCGAACCCCGGACCCGCTGATTAAGAGTCAGCTGCTCTAACCAACTGAGCTAGCGGCGCCCGACGTGGAAGACCTTAGCACCCGTATCCGGGAGAAAGAAAATCGGTGGAACGCGGTCACGCTGCGGCCATCCGGCGGACACGCTGAGCGAGATCGGGTGGCAGGGGAGTGGCAGGGGGGTGGTCGAAACGGAGGGG
>NZ_JBPQTV010000552.1:0-2181 GCF_051386515.1 Streptomyces sp. URMC 123
GGGTGGCCGGGGGCGAGGGGAGCTCGCCGGCGGGCGCGGGCTCGGCCCGCTCCGGCTCGCCCGCCCGCTCCGAGCCGCCGCCCTCGCGGCCCGGGAGGCTGCCGAGGCCGCCGAACGAGGGACGGCTCTCGGCCGGGGCCACCGGGCGGGCGGCGCCCGCGGTGGCGGCGGCGGGCGCCGAGCCCTCCTCGCGGCCGGAGCCGTAGGAGCCGAGGACCTTGTCGCGGTTCTTGGCCGGCGGCTGACCGCCGTCGAAGCCCGCCGCGATGACGGTGACCCGGACCTCGTCGCCGAGCGCGTCATCGATGACCGCGCCGAAGATGATGTTCGCCTCGGGGTGGGCGGCCTCGCTGACCAGCTGGGCCGCCTCGTTGATCTCGAAGAGACCCAGGTCGGAGCCGCCGGAGATGGACAGCAGCACACCGCGGGCGCCGTCGATCGACGCCTCCAGCAGCGGCGAGGAGATGGCCATCTCCGCGGCGGCCACGGCACGGTCGTCGCCGCGCGCGGAGCCGATGCCCATGAGCGCCGAGCCGGCCTCGGACATCACGGACTTCACGTCGGCGAAGTCGAGGTTGATCAGGCCCGGGGTGGTGATGAGGTCGGTGATGCCCTGCACGCCGGAGAGCAGCACCTGGTCGGCGGACTTGAACGCGTCCAGCACGCTGACCTGGCGGTCCGAGATGGACAGCAGCCGGTCGTTGGGGATGACGATGAGGGTGTCGACCTCGTCGCGGAGCTGGGCGATGCCGTCCTCGGCCTGGTTGGCGCGGCGGCGTCCCTCGAAGGTGAACGGCCGGGTGACCACACCGATCGTCAGGGCGCCCAGGGAACGGGCGATGTTGGCGACGACGGGGGCGCCGCCGGTGCCGGTGCCACCGCCCTCGCCCGCGGTGACGAAGACCATGTCGGCCCCCTTGAGGACCTCCTCGATCTCCTCGCGGTGGTCCTCCGCGGCCTTCCGGCCGACATCGGGGTTGGCGCCCGCGCCGAGCCCGCGGGTGAGCTCGCGGCCGACGTCGAGCTTGACGTCGGCGTCGCTCATGAGCAGGGCCTGTGCATCGGTGTTGATCGCGATGAACTCGACGCCCTTGAGACCGACCTCGATCATCCGGTTGATGGCGTTGACGCCACCGCCGCCGATGCCGACGACCTTGATGACTGCGAGGTAGTTCTGCGGTGCTGCCACGTCGAAGGCCTCTCGCCTCGAGTTACGTGTCCGCGCTCCGGATGGGCGGTGCGCCGACTGATGCCGATGGGACGGTCCGAACGCCGACCCGAACCCTAACGGTCAAGTTTAGGGTTACCAGTGTGTCTGCTCTGTGGACTCTTCGAACGAGACACTAAGTCGACAAGTGCTGCGCGTTCAACGAACACGCCGAACCTCCCGTTTTTCTTTTCACCCTATGTGATCACGCATAGCGCTAGCCAACCAGGGTGCTGGGCGGCGCCCCGGCGCGTCAACTCCCCGTAGCGGCGGGAGCACTGGGAACGCTGACGTCGAAGTGGTGGGCATCACGTGCGGCTTTCATCAGGGCGACCAGGGAAGCGGCCTTCGCCCTGCCCCGTTCGGGGCTCCCCCACATGACGGTACGTCCGCGCGTCAGCTCGAGCGCGATCGCGTCGTACGAGCGCACGCGGATCACACGGGTGTCCTGGTGAACGGGGCCGGGGAGTTCGGCGGCGACCCGCGCCGCCGAGCGCTGGAGCCGCTCCGCGCCGAACCGGCCGCCGTCCGCCGGCGCGCCCCCGTCCCACTCCAGCCGGGGCACGCCCTTGGGCGGGGTGTCGACGGTCGCGAAACGCACGCCGTCCGCGTCCACTTCGATGAACTTTCCGCCCTTTTCCAGCACCACTTGGGGCTTTCTCTCGGTCACTTTCAGAGCGATCGAGCGCGGCCACACCCGGACGACATCGACCTGGGCGATACGCGGCAGTCGCTGACGCAGGCGGTCGGCGACCCCGTCGGTGTCCACGGCGGCCATGGGAACCCCGAGCGGGATGTCGGCCGCCGAGCGCACCGCCTCGGGGGTGAGCACCAGGGTGCCGGTGGTCGTCACCCGCTCCACCCGCAGCCACGCGGACCCGTAGAGCAGCCAGCCGCCGCCCCCGGCGAGCGCGAGGGCGAGCACCAGTCCGACGATCAGACCGCGCCGGCCGGGGCGGCGCGGTCTGATCGTC
>NZ_JBPQTV010000553.1:0-2169 GCF_051386515.1 Streptomyces sp. URMC 123
CGGCGGCCTCCGCGTCCCCGGCGCCCTCCCCGGGCAGGTCGAGCTCGAAGCGGTCGCGCCGGACGAGGTTCGCGGGGGCGCCGGCCGCCCGGTCGTAGAGGCTCACCGCGATCCGGTGCGGCCGGCCGCCGGTGTGCCGGATGTCCAGCGTCCACCGGTCGCCGTCCTCGACGACGCGGGGGGTGAGGGTGTCGACCCCGGTGGTGCGCAGCCAGCTCTCGGCCCAGGCGTGCACATCGCGCCCGGAGGCGCGGGCGAGCGAGTCGATGAAGTCGGCGAGCGTGGCGTTGCCGAAGCGGTGCCGGGCGAAGTGCTCGTTGATCCCGGCGTGGAAGTCCTTCTCGCCGAGCCAGGCCACGAGCTGGCGCAGCGCGGAGGCGCCCTTGGCGTAGGAGATGCCGTCGAAGTTGAGCCGGGCGGCGGCGGTGTCGGGCACGCCGTCCGGGTCGGGGGCGACGGGGTGCGTGGAGGGCCGCTGGTCGGCGTCGTAGCCCCAGCTCTTACGGGCGATGGCGAAGTCCGTCCAGGTGCTGCCGGCGTGCCACCGGGGCGGGTGGTCACCGGGCCGGGCACGGGCCGCCTCGTCGAGGATCTGGAAGCCCATGTACTCGGCGAAGGACTCGTTGAGCCAGATGTCGTCCCACCACTCCATGGTGACCAGGTCGCCGAACCACATGTGGGCCATCTCGTGGGCGATGACCATCGCCCGCGTCTGCCGCTCGGTGTCGGTGACGGCGGAGCGGTACACGAACTCGTCCCGGAACGTGACCAGGCCCGGGTTCTCCATCGCCCCGGAGTTGAACTCGGGGACGAACGCCTGGTCGTACGAGTCGAACGGGTACGGCTCGGTGAAGATCTCGTGGTAGCGGTCGAAGCAGCGCCGGGTGATCTCGAAGAGCTCCTCGGCGTCCGCGTCGAGGTACGGGGCCAGCGACCGGCGCACATGCAGCCCCAGCGGCAGCCCCGCGTGCTCGGCGCGCACCGAGTGCCAGGGGCCGGCGGCCAGCGCCATCAGATACGTGCTGATGGGCGGGGTGGGGGCGATCCGCCAGCGGCCCTCGGCCGGGTCGCCCACCCGCTCGGCGATCCCGTTGCCGAGCACGGTCCAGGCAGGCGGCGCGGTGACCGACACCTCGAACACGGCCTTCAGGTCCGGCTGGTCGAACGCCGTGAAGACGGACGGGGCGTCCGACATGCAGCACATGGTGTAGAGGTACGTCTCGCCGTCGGCGGGGTCGGTGAAGCGGTGCATGCCCTCGCCGGTGCGGGAGTAGCGCATGTCCGCCTCGACGCGCAGCTCGTGCTCGCCGGGCGCGAGGCCGGTGAGCGGCAGCCGCCGGCTCTCGACGACGTCCGCCGGGGCGACGTCGAGCTCCTGTCCGTCCAGGGTCACGCGGTGCAGCGCGGCGGGCCGCAGCTCGGCGAAGGTGCGCACGGGGGCCGCGCCCTCGGCCGCGGCCCCCGGGGAGCCGGCCGGCTCGCGGACCGTGAACCGGATGACGGTGGTGGAGCCGAAGAGCTCGTCGCCGCGGGTCAGATCGAGGTCGACGGTGTAACGGTGGACGTCGAGGAGCCCTGCTCGGGTCTGCGCTTCGTCGCGCGTCAGTACGGACATGGGGACATGCTGCCGTATCGCTCACGCGGGTGACCGTACGGTGCGGGGACGTTCACCGCGGTCGGTGTTCCGCGTTTGCCGTTCCGGGTTTCGCGTTTCGGGCTTCGCGTTTCGGGCTTCGGGCTTCGCGCTCAGGCGGAGCGGTCCGTCCGCTCGTCGGCCACGTCGGCGCCGCCGGCCGCGCTGAGCGTCTCGTGGTGCCGGATCACCTCGGCGATGATGAAGTTGAGCAGCTTCTCCGCGAACGCGGGGTCGAGCTTGGCGCTCTCCGCGAGCTGCCGCAGCCGCGCGATCTGCCGGGCCTCGCGCGCGGGGTCCGCGGGCGGCAGCCGGTGCTCGGCCTTGAGCCGGCCGACCTGCTGGGTGCACTTGAAGCGCTCGGCGAGCATGTGGACGACGGCCGCGTCGATGTTGTCGATGCTGTCGCGCAGCCGGGTGAGTTCCTCCCGGACGGCGGCGTCCACGGGGGCCGGGGCGGCGGCGGTGCTCGTCGCGGGTGGCGGTGCGCTGATCATTCGTCGGCGGTCCCCCCGCGTCTGACCTCCGGTCCGGTT
>NZ_JBPQTV010000554.1:0-2164 GCF_051386515.1 Streptomyces sp. URMC 123
CCGCGAGTACGCCAAGGGCGCCACCGACACCGCCACCGGCTGCGCCGCGGCCGCCTCCAGCCGGCTCGCCCCCGCCCTCACCGGCAACAAGTGCACCCAGGTGATGCGTGCCACCTACGCCAAGGGCGAGGTCGCCGTCACCGTGGGCATCGCCGTGTTCGACACCGCCGCCCAGGCCCAGCGCGCCAAGGAACAGGCCGACGGCAACATCGAACCGCTGCCCGGGGCCGGCGTCCCCGCGTTCTGCCGGGCGGCCGCCTGCCGGCTGACCGCCAATGCCGTGGGGCGCTACGCCTACTTCACGGTCGCCGGCTACACCACCGGCCGGTCCGTGCCGGCCTCGGACACCGCGGCCCTCCAGGCCGGCCGGGACGTCGCCGACTTCGCCTTCGACCGCATCCGCGCCCGGGGCGAGGCCCAGGCGTCAGCAGCAGCCGCCGCCCGGTAGCGTCCGCTTGTTGCGGGCCTCCAGGTTCCGGGCGGCCAGCAGCTCGTCGGCCGGGTAGCCGACCTCCTCCAGGGTCAGCCCGTGCGGCCGTACGACATGGACGGCCGAGTCCCGTACGCCCGCGGCCAGCACCTTGCCGGGCCAGTCCACCGGCCGGTGCCCGTCGCCGACGAACAGCAGCGCGCCGACCAGCGAGCGGACCATGTTGTGGCAGAAGGCGTCCGCCGTGACCGTGGCCTCCAGGACCCCGGACGGCAGCCGCTCCCACCGCAGCTCCCGGAGCGTACGGATGGTCGTCGCCCCCTCCCGCTTCTTGCAGTACGCGGCGAAGTCGTGCTCGCCCACCAGCGGCTCGGCGGCGGCGTTCATGGCGTCCACGTCCAGCGGCCAGTCGTGCCACAGGATGTGCCCGCGCAGCAGCGGGTCCACGCCGCCCGGCTCATCGGTCACCCGGTACGCGTACCGGCGCCAGATCGCCGAGAACCGCGCGTTGAACCCCGCCGGCGCCTCCTCGGCCTTCCACACGCGTACGTCGTGCCCCAGCCGCCCGGCCAGCCGCCGCAGCAGCTTCTCCCGGTGCTCGGCCCACACGTCCTCCGGCAGGTCGACATGGGCGACCTGGCCGCGCGCGTGCACGCCCGCGTCCGTCCGCCCGGCGACGGTCAGCTCGTACGTCCCGGACGAGCGCGTCACCGTCCGCAGCGCGTCCTCGATCTCGCCCTGCACGGTCCGCTGCCCACCGGCCTGCTTGGCCCAGCCGTGGAAGTTCTTGCCGTCGTAGCTCAGGTCCAGTCGCACCCGTACGAAACCGGGCTTCACCTCATCGCTCACGCGACCCATCCTCTCAAGTGGCCGCACACGCGGAACGGGCCCGCCCCCAAGGGGGCGGGCCCGTCCGTCAGCCGTCGGCCGTCGGAAGGACGCTCAGGCGTCCTTCGCGGTGTTACTTGGCCTCGTCCTCGGCGGCCTCGGCCGGAGCCTCGTCGGCCTTGGCCTCGGTGGCCTTCGCCTCCTCGGCCTCCTTGGCGGCGCGCTTGGTCGCAGCCTCGGCCTCACCGGTGGCCTCCTGGGCCACGGTCAGGGCCTCCACCAGCTCGATGACGGCCATGGGCGCGTTGTCGCCACGGCGGTTACCGATCTTGGTGATACGGGTGTAGCCACCCGGGCGGTTCTCGTACCGCGGCGCGATCTCGGTGAAGAGCGTGTGCACGACGCCCTTGTCCGTGATCGTCTGCAGCACCAGGCGACGGTTGTGGATGTCGCCCTTCTTCGCCTTGGTGATCAGGCGCTCCGCGACCGGGCGCAGCCGGCGCGCCTTGGCCTCGGTGGTGGTGATGCGGCCGTGCTCGAACAGCGACTTGGCGAGGTTCGCCAGCATCAGCCGCTCGTGCGCGGCGCTGCCGCCCAGACGGGCACCCTTGGCGGGCTTCGGCATGGTTCTCTCCTAGGTGTCTGCCCCGGCCGTATCAGGTACCGGGGTCAGGGCCCCGCAGGCGGGCGCCTGCGGGCAGCAATCAGTACTGCTCGGTCTCGACGAAACCCGCATCCGCGTCGTCGTCGGCGCCGAACGCGTCCGCCGCGGCGGTCGGGTCGAATCCGGGCGGGCTGTCCTTGAGGGCCAGGCCCATGCCGGCCAGCTTCGCCTTGACCTCGTCGATCGACTTCGCACCGAAGTTGCGGATGTCGAGCAGGTCGGCCTCGGAGCGCGCCACGAGC
>NZ_JBPQTV010000555.1:0-2148 GCF_051386515.1 Streptomyces sp. URMC 123
GGGCGGCCGCGCGCCGGGCGGACCGGGCGGGCCCCGGCCCCGCCCCCGTACCGCAGGAGCAGCCCGTATGACAGCCACGCCCCTCCGGCTCTCCGTGAACGGCGAGCCCCGGGAGTTCCCCGGCGGCACCACCCTCGATCTGGTCGTCGCCGCCCTGACCCGCGCCCCCTCGGGGGTCGCCGCGGCGGTCAACGAGACCGTCGTACCGCGCGGCCGGTGGGGGGCGACCCCGCTCGCCGACGGCGACCGCGTCGAGGTCCTCACCGCGGTCCAGGGAGGGTGACGTCGACCATGGCCGACGATCCGCTCACCCTCGGCGGCGCCCTGTTCGGCTCCCGGCTGATCATGGGCACCGGTGGCGCGCCCAGCCTGGACGTTCTCGAACGGGCGCTCGTCGCCTCGGGCACAGAACTGACGACGGTCGCCATGCGGCGGCTCGATCCGACCGTACGGGGCTCGGTGCTGTCCGTACTGACGAAGCTGGGCATCTCCGTGCTGCCCAACACCGCGGGCTGCTTCACCGCCGGCGAGGCCGTACTGACCGCCCGGCTCGCCCGGGAGGCGCTCGGCACCGACTGGATCAAGCTGGAGGTCGTCGCCGACGAACGGACCCTGCTGCCCGACCCCGTCGAGCTGCTGGAGGCGGCGGAGACCCTGGTCGACGACGGCTTCACGGTCCTGCCGTACACCAACGACGACCCCGTGCTCGCCCGGCGGCTGGAGGACGTCGGCTGCGCGGCGATCATGCCGCTCGGCTCGCCGATCGGGTCCGGGCTGGGCATCCGCAACCCGCACAACTTCCAGCTCATCGTCGAGCGGGCCGGCGTCCCGGTGATCCTCGACGCGGGGGCCGGTACGGCGTCGGACGTGGCGCTCGCCATGGAGCTGGGCTGCGCCGCGGTGATGCTGGCCTCGGCGGTGACCCGCGCCCAGGAGCCGGTGCTCATGGCCGAGGCGATGCGGCACGCGGTGGCGGCGGGGCGGCTGGCGTACCGGGCGGGGCGGATTCCCCGGCGCCACTTCGCGGAGGCGTCGTCGCCGATGGCCGGCAGGGCGGCCCTCGACCCGGAGCGGCCGGCGTTCGGCGGAGGCTGAGCCGGCCCGAGCCCGGACCGGGCCGATCCCGGCCCGCACCGCACCGCACCGACCACGACCGTCACCGTTCCGCTGCAATCCCCCGTCGCACGGGGCACGCGCGCCGACCGGTGATGGGCGGCTCGTACACTCACCGGCGTGGATACGACCCTTCAGGACCCGCTCGTCGGTCAGGTGCTCGACGGCCGTTACCGCGTCGACGCCCGCGTCGCCGCCGGTGGCATGGCCACGGTCTACCGCGCCCTCGACACCCGGCTCGACCGCGTTCTCGCCCTGAAGGTGATGCACCCCGCCCTCGCCGACGACGCGTCCTTCGTCGAGCGCTTCATCCGCGAGGCGAAGTCCGCGGCCCGGCTGGACCACGCGAACGTGGTCGGCGTGTTCGACCAGGGCACCGACGGCGCCCATGTGTACCTCGCCATGGAGTACGTCGCCGGCTGCACCCTGCGTGACGTGCTGCGCGAGCGCGGCGCCCTGCGGCCGCGGGCCGCGCTCGACGTGCTGGAGCCCGTGCTGGCCGCCCTGGGGGCCGCGCACCTGGCCGGCCTGGTGCACCGCGACATGAAGCCCGAGAACGTCCTGATCGGGGACGACGGCCGGGTGAAGGTCGCCGACTTCGGGCTCGCCCGCGCCGTGGACACCACCACCGCCGCCACCGGCCCCCTGCTCGGCACCGCCTCGTACCTGGCGCCCGAGCAGATCGCGCACGGCACCGCCGACGCCCGGGTGGACGTCTACGCCTGCGGCATCCTGCTCTACGAGATGCTCACCGGTGGCAAGCCGCACACCGGGGAGAACCCCGCCCGCATCCTCTACCGGCATCTGCACGAGGACGTGCCGCCGCCGTCCGCCGCCGTGCCGGGGCTGGCGCCGGAGCTCGACGCGCTGGTCGCCGCCGCCACGGCGCGCGACCCCGGGCTGCGGCCGGCCGACGCCGTGGCGCTGCTCGCCCTGGCCCGCGCGGCCGCGGAGCGGCTGACCGCGGAGCAGCTCGACGCGATACCCCCGCGGGCCCGCCCCGACCAGGCGCCCGACCAGGCGCCCGCCGGGACG
>NZ_JBPQTV010000556.1:0-2097 GCF_051386515.1 Streptomyces sp. URMC 123
GGCCGGCTGTCGGTGACGGGCTGGGCGGACCGGGTCGACCACATTGTCGATGCCGGCGAGGAGTTGGACGTGCCCGCGGTGCTGCTGCGGCCGGACGGCCATGTGGCGTGGGTCGGTGAGGACCAGCACGATCTGCTGGACAGGCTGGCGACGTGGTTCGGCGCCCCAGTCGACTGAGCGCGCGACGGCGGGGACGGCCGCCGCGGGTGTCGGCCGGTGCGCCCGGGGCACCGGTGAGATCGCCCACCCGAGGCGCGCGTCAGGGGACGGGTGACTCAGGTGGGGCGCCGGGCCGCGAGGTCCGGCGCCCCGACGTTCGTGGGCCGCTTCTCCCCCGGGCGCGGTGCGGCCGTCAAGCGCGGCCGCTCTCGGCGAGAGTGTGGGCCACGAGCGCGTTGGCGTGGCCGTGGCCCAGGCCGTGCTCGGCCTTGAGCCAGGTGACGAGCTCCATGTGCTTGGTCAGGGGCGAGGAGCGGATCAGCTCCTTCCATTCGGCGACGGGGCGGCCGTACTTCTTCTCGATGGACGGGAAATAGCTGGCGGGGCCCTTCACGGCGGTGGTCATGGCAGCGGTCATGGTGGTGGTCTCCTCTGTACGAACCGTCTGTGTGAACGGTCTGCGTGAATGGTGCGGATGGTGTCGATGGCCGGGGCCGCGATGCCCCGGCCGGTGGCCGGTGCCGGCCGCGTGCTATGCCGTGGCCACCGGCCGGTACGTGCACATCTGCACGCCCGTGCCCGTGGTGGCCGCGGAGACCAGCTCCAGTGTGCGGAGGCCGCCGTCGTCGGGGAAGATCGTCTTGCCGCCGCCGAGGAGCACCGGCATGATCATGAGCCGGAGCTCGTCGACCAGGCCCTCGCTCAGCAAGGCGCGCACCAGCGTCGGGCTTCCCATGACCAGCAGGTCTCCGCCGCCCTGACCGCGCAGTTCCCGGATGCGGGCGACGGCCTCGTCACCGGGGATGCGCGTGGTGTTCCGCCACGTCAGATCCGACTCCCGCAGCGTCCGGGACACCACGTACTTCGGCAGGGCGTTCATCCGGTCGGCGAACGGGTCACCCGCCCGCTCCGGCCACGCCCCGGCCATCGTTCGCCAGGTGCGGCGCCCGAACAGCAGTGCCTCCGCGCCGGCCAGCGCGTCGTCGAAGGCGCCGCCCATCGCCTCCGGGTCGAAGAACGGGTGCGACCAGCCGCCGTGGGCGAACCCGCCGTCGGTGTCCTCCTCGGGCCCACCCGGCGCCTGCACCACGCCGTCCAGGCTCATGAACTCGGTGATCACAACGCGCACGAAGCCACGCTCCTCTTGCTCGCTCCTCACAAGTCGCGGCCGGTGTCGCGCCGCAGGGAGATCATGGCACCGGCCACTGACAACGCCCCCGGACGCACGGGTCAGCCGCGGCAAACGGCTCGATGGCCCCACGCTTCCCTGCCGCATCCGGCGGCCCGGCTGTCGGTGTTCCGTCCGCATGAACGGCCTATGGTGGGTTGCGCGGCGGAGACGGACCGGGCGACCGATGCGCACGCGTCTCGGCCTGTCGGGGGGAGCTGATCGCCATGCGCGACGCCGGTAACGACAGCGACGTCATTCCGGTCCGCGCGGACAAGCGCCAGGCTCCGCTGGGCGATCTGGCGGAGATGTGCGGCGCGCGGTTCGTGCGGGTCGCCTCGGTCTCGTTGCCCCGGGAGATCACGTACTACGACGTCCGCGCCGTCGAGAGCACGACGCGCGGGACGGGGCATCTCGTCTGCCCCCGGGACCGGTACGAGCATTGGCAGGACGCGACACTCGCGTATCTCGCCGAGGTGGTCCAGGCCACGGCGGATCTGTACCGGGCCCACGGCGGGACCAGCTTCTCCATGGACCTGCGCCGCGGATCGCGAAGCTGGTCCCCGCCGACCAAGCCGTTCCCCTGGCCGGGGCGGCGGCGCCGTACGGCCGCGCGTTCGGCGGCGGCGCAGCGGGAGTTCCTGGCGCGGCTGGAGCGGGCGGCCGCGGCGTACCTCCCGGTCCGCGACGAGATCGCGTCCCGCCTCGCGAGCCGCGCCGCGCGTCCTGCCGCACCTCCTGCCACGCCCCCTGCCGCGTCCAAGCGCTCG
>NZ_JBPQTV010000557.1:0-2094 GCF_051386515.1 Streptomyces sp. URMC 123
GCCCCGGCCCCTCCCCCGGGCCGGGGCCGGCGAGGCCGCTCGGGGCGGTGAGGCCGCCCGGGGCGGCGCGGGTGATGTCGGTCCGGCCGGTGCGGGTGAACCGGCCGGTGCGGGCGGACCCGAGGAGGAGGACGACCCCGAGGTCGAGGGGGACCCCCTCGCGCTCCGGCTGGAGAGCCTGATCCTCGGCGCCGACCGGCGCTACACCCCGTTCCAGGCCGCCCGCAGCGCCGGGGTCTCGATGGACCTGGCGGCGCGCTTCTGGCGGGCCATGGGCTTCGCCGACATCGGCCAGGCCAAGGCCTTGACCGAGGCGGACGTGCTGGCGCTGCGCCGGCTGGCGGGTCTGGTGGAGGCGGGGCTGCTCAGCGAGCCGATGGCCGTCCAGGTGGCCCGGTCCACGGGGCAGACCACCGCGCGGCTCGCCGAGTGGCAGATCGACTCCTTCCTGGAGGGGCTCACGGAGCTGCCGGAGCCGGGGATGACGCGCACGGAGGTGACGTATCCGCTGGTCGAGCTGTTGCTGCCGGAGCTCGAGGAGTTTCTGGTGTACGTCTGGCGGCGGCAGCTGGCCGCGGCGACGGGCCGCGTCGTCCAGGCGCAGGACGACGCGGAGATGGTCGACCGCCGGCTCGCCGTGGGCTTCGCCGACCTCGTCGGGTTCACCCGGCTCACGCGGCGGCTGGAGGAGGAGGAACTCGGCGAACTCGTCGAGGCGTTCGAGACGACGGCGGCGGATCTGGTCGCCGCGCACGGCGGTCGGCTGATCAAGACGCTCGGCGACGAGGTGCTGTTCGCGGCGGACGACGCGGGGGTGGCGGCGGAGATCGGACTGCGGCTGATCGAGACGCTGGGGCGCGACGAGACGATGCCGGAGCTTCGGGTCGGGATCGCGTTCGGCACGGTCACCACCCGGATGGGCGATGTGTTCGGCACGACGGTGAACCTCGCCAGCAGGCTCACGTCGATAGCGCCGAAGGACGCGGTGCTCGTGGACGGCGCGCTCGCGGTGGAGCTGATGCGGTCCGGCGAGGCGCCGGAGTCGGAGGCGGAGGCCGCGGCGGCGGAGAAGGAGGGCGAGGAGCCGGTGGAGTACCGGTTCGCGCTCCAGCCGATGTGGCAGCGGCCGGTGCGGGGGTTGGGGGTCGTCGAGCCGTGGCTCCTCGGCCGCCGCGGCACGTGACGCTCCGCGGGTTGTGACGGGTCCGCGAAGCGGACGCGCCGCCCTACGGGCGAACGCGAAGCGGACGCGGCCCCCTCCGGGCGAACGCGAAGCGGGCGCGCTGCCCTTCGGGTGGCTGCGTTGGCTCTTCGAGCGAGGGCGTGGGAGAGCGCGCCTCACTCCCCATGGCGGCCGCGAAGCGGACGCATTCGTTCTTCGATGAGGCGCGGGTGAGCGGACCTCGTCCTGTGGCGGACGCGCTGCCTCTTGCGCCGCGAAGCGGTCCCCTTCGCTTTTCGAGCGGGGCGGGGTGAGCGGACCTCACCCCCATGGCGGGCGCGCCGCTCTCCGGGGGGAACGCGAAGCGGGTGCGCGACTCTTCGCCAGGGGGCGGGCGCACCATCCCCCTGCGCCGCGGAGCGGTCGCCTTCGCTTTTCGAGCGGGGCGAGGTGAGCGGACCTCACCCCCATGGCGGCCGCGAAGCGGGCGCGCCGCTCTTCGGGGCTGCCCAACGCTGATGCGTTCGCTTCGCTCTCGCGAAACTTGGGGTGTGCGCCCCCCTCCGCGAAGAGTGGGATGCGCCCGCTGCGCGGCCGGGAGATCGTTGAGGTCCCTGCGGTCCCGGGCCGCAGCGCGATGCACCCGCTTCGCGGCTGCGAGATTTTTGGGCGTTCGCGCCGCCCTCGCGTGCGGAGTGCGATGCATCCGCTTCGCGGCTGCGAAATGTGGGGGCGTTCGCGCTGCCCCCGTGCGCAGAGTGGGATGCGCCCGCTTCGCGGTCGGGGAAGGCGTCCAGGGCGGTGCCCCCGCTTCGCGGCTGCGAAATTGGGCGGCGCCCCCCGCGGACAGGGGGAGCGCGGGCGCGTTTGCGCGCGGAGCGCGCCGTGGGGTTAACGATCGTTCAACGGATCATCGCACCCCACGTCGCCCC
>NZ_JBPQTV010000558.1:0-2089 GCF_051386515.1 Streptomyces sp. URMC 123
CGGCCACCCGTCCCTCCACCACCCGTCCCTCCACCGACGGCTCCCAGGCCACCCGTTCGCCCGCCACCCGTTCGCCGTTCTGCTGTCGCCGCGCCGTGCACCCCGACCTAGCGTGCCGTTAGACGGTCCCCCAGGCACCGGGGACCCGTGGCACGCCCCGAGGGGAGTCAGATGCGCAGCGGGAATCAGCGCAGGCGAGGCCGGCACAGACCGGTGCGGCGCAAGCGTCCCCCCTGGGGACTGATAGCGCTCGTCCTCCTGATCGGCGTCGCGCTGATACGGAACGGGACCTTCGAGCTGCCGGGCCCGCCGCAGCCCTCCGTCGCATCCCGGGCGGACAGCCGCTCCCAGGCCACCCCGGCGCCCTCCACCGCCCCGTCGGCCGCGGCGGAGCCGAACGCCCCGCAGGACCGGCAGGCCGCCCCGGCGGAGCCGGCCGCGCTGCCCTCCTCCGAGCCCAACCGGGTGCGCATCCCGGCGATCGGGGTGGACGCCCCGCTGACCTCGCTGGGGGTGGACGCGGAGGGGTGGGTGGAGTCGCCGCCGGCCGAGGAGAAGAACCTGGCGGGCTGGTTCCGGGACGCCGTCACCCCGGGCGAGCAGGGCACGGCGGTGCTGGTCGGGCACGTGGACAACAAGCAGGGCCCGGTCGTCTTCTACAGCCTCGGCGCGCTGAAGAAGGGCCAGCAGGTGGAGGTGCAGCGGCAGGACGGGCGCACGGCCGTCTTCGAGACGTACGGCGTGGAGGTCTTCGACAAGGACGCGTTTCCCGCCGAGAAGGTGTACGGCGACACCGGCAAGCCGGAGCTGCGGGTCATCACCTGCGGCGGCGGCTACTCGAAGGCCAACGGCTACGACTCCAATGTGGTCGTCTTCGCCAAGATGGTCGCGGTGCGCTGAGGCGGTGCGGCGCGGGCCTCCCGGCGGGGCCCGGCCCCGCCCCGCCCGTCCAGTGGCCGGTCACCCCGTCCGCATGATGGACAACGGTGCCATCGCCGTTCCATCCCATCTCGACGCCATCCCGTCTCCACCCCATCCCGTCGCCATCCCATCGCGTCCGCGCTCCCGGGCGGGCGTGATGGGATGGACGCATGAGCACCACCGTGACCACCTGGTACCTGGAACAGACCTCGCCGGCCGATCTCGTACCGGCCGCCGAGCCCGCCCCCGGGCGCGATATCCGCGTGATCCGGGCCGAGCTGCCCTCGCCCGAGCTCAGCCGGTTCCTCTACACGACGGTCGGCGCCGATGTGAGCTGGACCGATCAGCTCGGCTGGACGCGCGAGCAGTGGCGGGCGCATGTGGAGCGGCCCGGGGTGGAGACCTGGATCGCCTACGAGCGGGGCACCCCGGCCGGCTACATCGAGCTGATGGCCGGGGAGGAGGGGGCGGACGAGGGCGCGGTGGAGATCCGCTACTTCGGGCTGCTGCCGGACTTCCGGGGCCGGGGGATCGGCGGCCATCTGCTCACCGTGGGCACGGCCCGCGCCTGGGACCTGGGCGAGCGCCGGCCCGAGCTGCCGCCGACCAAGCGGGTCTGGCTGCACACCTGCAGCAAGGACGGCCCGTACGCGCTGGAGAACTACCGGCGGCGCGGCTTCCGCGTCTTCCGCACCGTCGAGGAGTGAGGGCCCGCCGGCCCGGCCGGCCCCCGCGATTCACATGGCTGTCCCACACAATGGGACAGCCATGTCCACATTGTGGATAATGGTGGACGGTCCAAACCGGCGCGTGCCACCCTTCCGTCATGTCCCGAGCTGGAATCGCCTTGGTGAGTCGACGCCACGTCGATCTCGGCCGCATGTCCAGCGCCATCTGTCCGGCGAGCTGACAGTCACAGCACCGCCGCGCCGCCGCCGTCCCCATCGCCGTGGACGCGCGAGCACGTTCCGACTCCGCCGGACACCCCTCCGCCCCACCGCGCTCCGCCGTACCGCGTCCCCTGTGGCATAGCGGTATCCACGGGGACGAACCGGGCGTCGTACCGGCACCCGGCCTTCCCCACCGCCTCGCACCAGGAGCCCCGCCCCCACGGCGACGCCCCGTTCCGCGCCGGCGGTGGACGCGCCGTACGCCCCGGCCCCGCCGG
>NZ_JBPQTV010000559.1:0-2082 GCF_051386515.1 Streptomyces sp. URMC 123
CGGGAGGTGGCGGCGCGGCTGGCCGCCGAGGAGTCGTGGGGGCGCTCGCGGTCCGATCCGCACAGCTCCCTCGTCAGCTCCTGCACCAGCTCCCGCAGGTCGTGCGGCCGGTCCGGGCCCCACCAGTCGCCCAGCAGCTCGGCGAGGGACTCCTCGCGCGCCGCGGCCAGCCGCGCCGCCACCTCCCGGCCCCGGTCGGTGAGGATCAGCGGCAGCCCCTCGCGCACCGCCAGGCCCCGCTCCTCCACCTGCCGGGCGGCGGCGGTGATCACGGTGAGCGGCACCATGCTGCGCTCGGCCAGCAGCGCGGGCTCCGCCGAGCCGAAGCGGTTGATCCGCAGCAGCAGCCAGCTCGCCGCGGGCAACAGGTCGTACCCGGCCCGCTCGGTGATCGTCTCGTAGACGCGGCGGCGGCCCTCCCGGCTGCCGAGGACGGACAGGGCGCGCGCCACCTCGTCGTGCGAGGAGCGCTCCACCGGGTTGTGGGCCAGGGTCTCGCTCATGTCCGGCGAGGTGACCGAGCCCCGCAGCGGCTGCTCCTTGAGGAAGCACGCCAGCGCGAAGGCGACGGCCGCCACGGGCGCCGCGTAGAGGAACACATCGGTGATCGCCACGGAGTAGGCGTGCAGCACGTCCGGGCGCAGCGCCGCCGGGAGTTCGGCGATGGTGCGCGGGTCGGTCTCCAGCGCCTTGAGGTCCACGCCCGGCGGCAGCTGCCGGCCCGCGAACTCGGCGGCCAGCTTGTCGTCGAGCCGGCCGGTGAAGACCGTGCCGAAGACGGCGACGCCGAAGGAGGCGCCGATGGAGCGGAAGAACGTCGCGCCGGAGGTGGCCACGCCCAGGTCCTCGTAGCGCACCGCGTTCTGCACCACCAGCACCAGCACCTGCATCACCAGGCCGAGGCCGAACCCGAACACCGCGAAGTAGGCGCTCATCTCCCAGGTGGAGCTGGTCTCCTTGAGCTGGTGCAGCAGCAGGAGACCGATGGCGGTGATCGCGGTGCCGGTGACGGGGAAGACCTTCCAGCGGCCCGTACGGCTGACGAGCTGGCCGGAGGCGGTCGAGGACAGCAGCATGCCGGCCACCATCGGCAGCATGTGCACGCCCGACATGGTCGGCGTCACGCCGTGCACGACCTGGAGGAACGTCGGCAGATAGGTCATCGCGCCGAACATCGCGAAGCCGACGACGAAGCCGATGACCGAGCAGAGCGTGAAGGTCCGCGAGCGGAACAGCTTCAGCGGCAGTACGGGTTCGGCCGCGCGCCGCTCCACCGCCACGAACGCCACCAGCAGCAGCGCGCCCAGCACGCCCAGCCCGACGATCCGCCAGTCGCCCCACGCCCAGGTGGTGCCGCCGAGCGAGGCCATCAGCACCAGGCAGGTGGCCACCGAGGCGATCAGGAAGGTGCCGAGGTAGTCGATGGTGTGCCGGGTGCGGTGCACGGGGATGTGCAGCACGGCGGCGATCACGAGCAGCGCGACGATGCCGATGGGGATGTTGATGTAGAACACCCAGCGCCAGCTGAGGTGGTCCACGAACAGGCCGCCCAGCAGCGGCCCGAGGACGCTGGTCGCGCCGAACACCGCGCCGAACAGGCCCTGGTAGCGGCCCCGCTCCCGGGGCGGCACGATGTCGCCGACGATCGCCATCGACAGCACCATCAGGCCGCCGCCGCCCAGGCCCTGGACCGCCCGGAACGCGATCAGCTCGGGCATGCTGCCGGCGATGCCGCAGAGCGCGGAGCCGACGAGGAAGATGACGATGGCCGTCTGGAAGAGCTTCTTGCGCCCGTACTGGTCGCCGAGCTTGCCCCACAGGGGCGTGGCGGCGGTGGAGGCGAGCATGTAGGCGGTGACCACCCAGGAGAGGTGGTCCATGCCGCCGAGTTCGCTGACGATCGTCGGCAGCGCGGTGGAGACGATGGTCTGGTCGAGGGCCGCGAGCAGCATGCCCAGCAGCAGCGCGCCGATGGCCACGAGAACGCTCGACGTGGGGTGCTCGGAGCGCGGCTCGGCGTGGATGCCGTGGGCGGCGTGCACGCCGTGGGTGCCGTGGGCGCGTTCCACGCGGGGGTGGGGG
>NZ_JBPQTV010000560.1:0-2060 GCF_051386515.1 Streptomyces sp. URMC 123
GCCCCCACCCCGCTCACCCCCGGCAGCGACGTCGCGGTCCGGCTGGTGAAGGGACCCCGCCCGGAGGTGCGCTATCCGGCCGCCGTGGTGCGCGACGACGGCAACCACGTCGTCGTCCGCGCGCCCTGGGCCGGCCCGCCGTCCCGGGACTTCGGCTTCGTACGGTTCGAGACCGGCGACGTGTTCACCGAGCACTACTGGCGCGACCGCTGGTACTCCGTCAAGGAGGTGCGGGCGGCGTCCGGGGCGCTCAAGGGCTGGTACTGCGATGTGACCCGGCCGGCGCGCGTGGTCCCCGGCACGCTCGTGGTGGAGGACCTGGACCTGGATCTGTGGCTCTCGGCCGACGGACGGGACGTGCTGCGCCTGGACGAGGACGAGTTCGCCGAGAGCGGGCTGGCGGAGCGCGACCCCGACGCGGCGCGGCGGGCCCGGCAGGCGCTGGACGACCTGGAGGCGATGGCGCGCGGCGGGGGCTTCGAGGCGCTGCTCGACTGAGCCGGCCCCCGGCCGGGGGCCCGGTGGACGAGCGGAGGGTGGTGCTGCGCCGACACGGCACCACCCTCGCTCGTGCCCGCCACCGCGACCGGCACGGGTGAGTCCGTTTCGGTGGCGTGATGGCACTCTGTGCCAACGCGGGGGCGGGGCACAAACGTTGCAGGGGGTTGCGGTCACCGGGCCCCCGGCCGTTTGGCGGAGCCCGCGCGGCGGCAGCATGGCACCGTGACCACCCTCGAGAACGCAGCGCCGGACGCCGGTTGCCCGGCGGCCATGGACACCCGGCGGGCCACCCGTCTGCTCAGCGGCGTGCGCGCCGCCACCCTGGAGGGCCGGCGGCCGCCCGGCGCGCCCAGACCGGTGATCGAGGAGTCCTGGGACCGGGTGCGGCGCTGGGGGGTCGACCCGGAGCGGGGCCGCCACACCGGTTTCCTCCCGCTGGAGGAGGTGGAGCGCCGCCGGCAGTCCTCGCCGCTGCGCACCGTGCTGCCGGTGCTGCGCGAGGGCCTGGTGCCGATCTCGGACGCGGCCCGGCACATCATGGTCGTCACCGACGCCGAGGGCTGGGTGCTGTGGCGGGACGGCAACGCGGCGGTGCGCCGGCAGGCGGACGGCATCGGCTTCGACCGGGGGGCGGGTTGGGCCGAGGAGACGATGGGCACCAACGCCGTCGGCACGGCGCTGGTGACCCGGAGCCCGGTGCGGGTGCACTCGGCCGAGCACTTCGTGCGCTCGCACCACGCGTGGACCTGTGCGGCGGCCCCGCTGCACGACCCCAGGGACGGCCGGCTGCTGGGCGCCGTGGACGTCAGCGGCCCGGCCGCGGGGGCGCATCCGGCGATGCTGGCGCTGGTCACGGCCGTGGCCCGGCTGGCGGAGGGCGAGTTACGGGAGCGGCACCGGGCGGCGGTCGAGCGGCTGCGGGCGGTGGCCGCCCCGGTGCTGTGCCGGGTCGGGGGCAGGGCCGTGGCGGTCGACCGGGCCGGCTGGACGGCGGCCGTGCAGGGGCTGCCCCCCATGAGCCGGGTGGCGCTGCCGGCCTCGCTGGGGCCCGGCCGCGCCTGGCTGCCGGCGCTGGGGACGTGCGCGGTCGAGCCGCTGCCGGACGGCTGGCTGCTGCGGCCGGAGGGGCCGAGCGCGGACGCGGACCCGGCGGCGGCCCCCGGCCGGGTGGTGCTCGATCTGCGGTCGGCCCGGACGGCGACGGTCACCGTCTCCGGGGGCGTCGGCGACTGGTCGCAGCATCTGAGCCCCCGTCACGCCGAGATCCTCTATCTGCTGGCCCGGCACCCCTCGGGGCGCACGGCGGGACAGCTGGCCGCGGATCTGTTCGGGGACCCGTCCCGGACGGTGACGGTCCGGGCGGAGATGTCCCGGGTGCGGCGGACGCTGGCGGGCGTGCTGGCGCACCGCCCGTACCGGTTCGCCGAGGGCGTGGAGGTGGATCTGCTGCTGCCGGCCGACCCCGGCGATCTGCTGCCGCACTCGACCGCGCCGGCGGTGCGGCGGGCGCGGCGCGGCTGAGGATCACCCGCTCCCCCGCCGCCCGCTCCCCGGCCACC
>NZ_JBPQTV010000561.1:0-2055 GCF_051386515.1 Streptomyces sp. URMC 123
GGCCGGGCGCGGCGAACCGGACCTGGCCGGGCGCGGCGAACCGGGCCTGGACGGGCGATCCGCTCGGCCGCGTCACCGAATTCCTGCGCTGCACCGCCCTGCCCCTCCTGCTGATCGCCGTCACCCCGCCGCTGGCGCTGCTGCTGTGGACCCTGACCGTCGCCTTCGACGGTGCGCTCACCCCCCTCCGCCACGCCTCCGACTGGCCGCGGCTGCTCGCCGCCCTGCCGACCCCGACCCCGTACGCCGCCGTGGTGATCGTCGGCTTCGTCGGTTTCGAGGCCGTGCTGCTCCGCCTGCTGCCCGGCGCCGTCGAGCGGGGGCCCGTCACCCCGGCCGGCGTGCGACCGGTCTACCGCGCGAACGGGCCGCTCGCCCTGGCCGTGACCCACGCCGCCTTCCTCGGGGCGTCGGCCGGCTGCGGATGGTTCTCCCCCGCGGTGCTGTACGACCGGTCCGGCGAGCTCCTGGCGACCGCCTGTGTGCTGTGCCTGCTCCTGTGCGCCGCGCTGTACGCGAAGGGGCTGCGCCGGCCCTCCGGCCCCGACCACGGCAGCACCGGGCACCCGGTGCTGGACTTCTTCTGGGGAACCGAACTGCATCCGACCCTCGGTGGCGTCGATCTGAAGCAACTGTTCAACTGCCGGGTGGGGATGATGGCCTGGAGCCTGCTCCTGGTGTCGTTCGCGGCCGCGCAGTACGAGCGCTCCGGCACGGTGTCCACCTCGATGGCCGTCGCGGTGACCCTCCAACTGCTGTACATCGCGAAGTTCTTCCACTGGGAGTCGGGCTACTACGCGACTCTCGACGTCATGCACGACCGGTTCGGCTACTACCTGTGCTGGGGCGTGACCGTGTGGCTGCCGGCGGTCTACCCGCTGAGCACCCTGTATCTGGTCGACCACCCCCGGCACCTCCCCGCCGGGGAGACCGCGCTCCTCCTGGCCGTCGGCCTCACCGCCCTGGGGGTCAACTACTCCGCGGACGCGCAGCGTCGGCGCGTGCGCCGCACGGGAGGCGACACCCGCGTCTGGGGGCGTCCGCCGAAAACGCTGAGCGCCCCGTACACCACCGCCGACGGCGCCACGCACTCCTCCCTGCTGCTGTACTCGGGCTGGTGGGGACTGGCGCGGCACTTCCACTACCTGCCGGAGCTGGTGCTCGCCGTGTGCTGGGTGGCGCCGGTCGGCACGGAACGGGCGCTGCCCTACTTCTACCCGCTCTTCCTGAGCATCCTGTTGATCGACCGCTGCGGGCGGGACGAGCGGCGCTGTCTGCAGAAGTACGGTGACGCCTACCGCGAGTACTGCCGTCGGGTGCGCTGGCGGATCGTCCCCTGGCTGTACTGAGCCCCGCCGATCCCGACCGCGGTCGGCCCGAACGGTGGTGCGGGTCGCGGCAGACATGATCCACTGTGCGCATGGAGGCCGTCGCCGCAAGTGTCATCGCCGTGCTGGGCACCCTGCTGGGCGCCGGCGTCACCCATGTGTTCCAGCGCCGCGCGATGCACCGCACCGAGCGGTTCACCCGGGACGAGAAGCTGCGGCAGGAGCGGCTGGACGCCTACTCCGGCTACGCCGGCGCCCTCGTCGACTACCGTCGCAGCCTGATGGAGCGCTGGCTCGAACGCCATGAGGCCGTGCCGTTCGACGACGACGAACCCGCCCTGCGCGCCCGCTCGTACGCGCTGCGCACCCGCGCCGAGGAGGCGCTGTTCCGGCTCCAGATGATCACCGATGACGAGGAGCTCATCCGGTGCTCCCGTGACGTGCTGCGCTGCGTCGGGGAGATCCACAAGGCGCGGGACCGCGCCGAGTGGGACATTCGCCGCACCTCCGCGAAGACCGCGATCCACGACTTCGTGGCCGCCGCCAGGCGCAGCCTGTCCTGACCGCCGGGCAACCGCGCCGAACTGCGCCGAACCGCGCCGGCGGAATCCACCGCGACTCCACTTGACCTCAAGCGCGGTTGACGTTGCAGCTTGGTGAGGCGAACGGGCGCCACGGCCGTGGCAACACACCGTGGCCGCCCCGTACGCGTCCCCCTCCCCAGCGC
>NZ_JBPQTV010000562.1:0-2046 GCF_051386515.1 Streptomyces sp. URMC 123
GTCGGGGGGCCACGGGCGGGCCCGACGGGGTCGGCGACCCCCACAAGGCGCTCGGCGGCTTTCTGCGCGCCCGCCGCGGACGTGTCGCGCCCGAGCACGTCGGGCTTGCCGGCGGCCGTCGCCGACGGGTGCGAGGACTGCGCCGCGAGGAGCTCGCCCAGCTCGCCGGCATCAGCGTGGACTACTACGTACGCCTCGAACAGGGCCGGGCCACCCAGCCGTCGCCCGAGGTGCTGGACGCGCTCGCCGGGGCGCTCGGGCTCGACGCGGCGGAGCGCGGACACCTCGCCACCCTGGCCGCCGGCCGGCGCGACCCCGTGCCCGGCGCCCGGGTCAGCCCCCTGCTGCGGCGCGTACTGGACTCGCTCGCCCACCTCCCGGCCTTCGTGACCGACCACCGCCTCGACGTGGTGGCCTGGAACGCCCTGGGCGCCGAGTTGCTCGGCGGGCCGGCCGGCCCGGACCTTCGCGACCGCAATCAGGCCCGTTTCCTCTTCCTCGACTCCGCCGCTCGCGCCGTCTTCCCCGAGTGGGAGGACCGGGCGACGGAGGCCGTCGGCCAGCTGCGGGTCGCCGCGGGGCGTTACTCCGACGATCCGCGGCTGGCCGCGCTCATCACCGAACTGTCCGCTCGCTGCGCGGACTTCCGCCGGATCTGGGACACGGGCGAGGTCGTGATGTGCGCGGCGGGGCGTAAACGGCTGCGGCACCCGGAGGCCGGGGTGCTCACCCTGGACTACGAGACGCTGCACGTGCCGGCCGCGCCCGGCGAAAGCGGGCTGGTGGTTCATGTGTTCAGCGCCGAGGAGGGCAGTGGGGACGCGGCCGCGCTGGCCCGGCTGGCGGCGGCCGCCGTCGCCGGGGAGCGGCCTGCCGCGGCCGGGTGACCGTGAGTCGATCACGACTGATCGGCTCACCAACCGGTCAGCGGATCAACTTGTGGCGTGGTCGACTGGTCGACGGGTGCGGCGGCTCAGCGGAAGGCGGCGGCGTTCTCCGTCGCCCACTGGTGGAATGGCCTGGCCGGGGAGCCGGTGACGAGGGGGACCGTGTCGTGCACGGCGAGCAGTTCGTCGGTGACGTCCCCGCCCGTCACGTCGAGCACCGCGTCCGCGCCCTCGTCGTCCAGGAAGGCGGCCAGGTCGCGGTGGGCCTCCGCGCGGCCGATCTCGACGAGGGGCACGTCCCGGCCCAGCGCCGCCGCGATGGCCGCCACTTGCTGCCGGGGCGTCACCCGCTCCGGGCCGGTCAGGGTGTACGTCATGCCCCGGTGGCCCGGCTCGGTGAGCGCCACCCGCGCCACCGAGCCGATGTCCGCCGGGTGAATGGTGGGCAGCCCGATGTCCGCGAACGGCACCCGTACGGGCCGGCCCTCGCGAATCGGCTCCGCCCACCACAGGGTGTTCGACGCGAACTGCGTGGGCCGCAGGATCGTCCACTCCATGCCGCTGTCCTTGAGGATCTGCTCGATGGCCAGGTTCTCCTGGGCCGGGACGAGGTGCGGGTGGGTGGCGGCGGTGATGGACGACACGAGGACCACGTGGTCCACGCCCGCCTGCCGGGCGGCCTCGACGATCTCGGCGTCCGTGCCGCCCATACGCGTCACGAGGAACAGCGAGCGCACGCCCTCCAGGGCTGCCTTCAGCGAGGCGGTGTCGGCGAAGTCGCCCTCCACGGCCTCCACCCCGTCCGGGAAGGAGGCGCGGGCCGCGTTCCGGGTGAGTGCCCTCAGCGGCCCGGCACCGTACGCGTGCAGCTCCTCCAGCAGGGCCCGTCCTACGTTTCCGGTGGCTCCCGTCACGAGAATCATGAGCGTCCTCTCCCCTTGTCGGTGATCAGGCCACCGCTGCTGATCAACTGGGAATGACGGTAGAAGCTCAAGCGGACTTCAGGTCAAGTGAACTCCGGTGGGCGCGGCCCATGTCGGGGCGGGCCGGGGAACTGAGGCGTGCCGCGGCGTGGCGAGGTGCGCGGTGGCGGGCGAGATAGAGGTGCCGTGCGGCCTCACGGGGCATGTGCGCGTCCTTTCCGGTCGAAATCGATCAC
>NZ_JBPQTV010000563.1:0-2007 GCF_051386515.1 Streptomyces sp. URMC 123
CCCCCGATCGAGGGCCGCCCCCGGCCCCGTGATCCACTGTCTCTATCCTGGGACGACGAACCGCGAGTCACACCCCGCGCCGGCGTCATCGCCGACCGCACGCCGTCCGAGGATCTCCCCCGCACATGAGCACCGTCATCTTCTCCCGCACCGATCCGGAGCTGGGCGAGTTCGCGCTGCGCCCGCTCGACCCGGCCGCGGACGGCGCGCTGCTGCACACCTGGTTCGTCCACCCCAAGTCGGTGTTCTGGGGGATGCGGGACGCGGACCTCCCCGAGGTGCTGCGCAAGTACGAGGACATCGCCGCGTCCCCGTACCACGACGCCTTCCTGGGGCTGCACGACGGCCGGCCCGCCTTCCTCATGGAGCGCTACTGCCCCGCCCACGTGGAACTGGTCGGGGTCCACGAGGCCCGGCCCGGGGACGTGGGCATGCACTTCCTGGTGGCGCCGACCGACACCCCGCTCCACGGCTTCACCCGCGCCGTCATCGGCACCGTGATGGAGATGCTGTTCTCCGACCCGGCCACCCGGCGCGTCGTGGTCGAACCCGACATCCGCAACACGGCGGTCCACGCGCTGAACGAGGCCGTCGGCTTCCGCGTCCAGGAGATCGTCGCCCTCCCCGACAAGGTGGCCTCGCTGAGCATGTGCACCCGGCAGCAGTATCTGGCGGCGATACGACAGGGGGCCGCCCGATGAACCGCCCCCTCGCCGACGCTCCCGAGGCGACAGCCGGCCGGGAGGCCGACCCCCGTACCGTCGACCTCGGACAGCCCGACCCCCGCGCCGCCGTCGCCCATCTGACGCCCGAGCGCTGGGCCCGCGCCAACCGCCTGCTGGCGGCCAAGGCCCTCTCCGAGTTCTCCCACGAGCGGCTGCTCGCCCCCCGTCTGCTGCCGACCGGCGACTACGCCGTCCCCGCCGACGACCGCACCGCCGAGTACCGCTTCTCGGCCCGCCGGCTGCCCCTGGACCACTGGGTCGTCGACCCGGACAGCATCACCCGGCACCAGGGCGGCCGGGCCCTGCCGGACGTGGACGCCCTGACCCTGGTGACCGAGGTGCGCGGCGCCCTCGGCCTCACCGACGAGGTCCTCCCGCTCTATCTGGAGGAGCTCACCAGCACCCTCGCCGGAACCGCCTTCAAGCTCGCCGGCGATCCCCTGCCGGCCGCCGAGCTCGCCCGCGCCGACTTCCAGACCATCGAGGCCGGCATGACGGAGGGGCACCCGAGCTTCGTCGCCAACAACGGCCGCATCGGCTTCGACGCCGCCGAGTACCCGCGGTTCGCCCCGGAGGCCGGCGCGCCCGTCCGGCTGATCTGGACGGCGGTCCGCCGCGACCGCTCCGTCTTCACCTCCTGCCCCGGCCTCGACCACGACCGGCTGATGGCCGACGAGCTGGGCGCGGCGACGCTCGCCCGCTTCCGCGCCACCCTGGCGGCGGACGGCCTGGACCCGGACGACTACCGGCTGATCCCCGTGCACCCATGGCAGTGGTGGAACAAGCTGTCGGTGGTCTTCGCCCCCGAGCTGGCCCGGCGCACCATCGTCTGCCTCGGCCACGGCGAGGACACGTACCGGGCCCAGCAGTCCATCCGCACCCTCTTCAACGTCGACGAGCCGTCCCGGCACTACGTCAAGACGGCGCTCTCGGTGCTGAACATGGGCTTCATGCGGGGCCTGCCCACGGACTACGTCCAGGCGATGCCAGCCGTCAACACCTGGCTCGCCGACCTGTTCGCCTCGGACGACGTGCTGAAGGCGACGGGGTTCTCCCTGCTGCGGGAGCTGGCCGCCACCGGGTACCTGCCGCGCTACTACCCGGACGACGCGCCCGGCTCGCCCTACCGCGGCATGCTCGCGGCGCTGTGGCGGGAGAGCCCGGTGCCGGCGCTGGAGCCGGGGCAGCGGCTGGCCACCATGGCTTCGCTGCTCCATGTCGACGCGCACGGCGACCCCTTGGTGGGCGCGCTCATCGCGGAGTCCGGCCTGTCACCGGCCGC
>NZ_JBPQTV010000564.1:0-1991 GCF_051386515.1 Streptomyces sp. URMC 123
GCGGTGGGCGGGGCCCGCCTCCGTCCCGGGGGGCGCCCCCTCGACGACGGGGGCGGCCGCGCGCACGCGGAACCGCAGCGGCAGCCAGTTCGGGACGTTGACCAAGTCCTCGTTCTCGACCTGTCGCTCGTCCACCGCGGAGACCAGCCGGTTGTAGCACCCGGCCACATAGGTGCCCGGATAGTGCACGGCATCGGCCGCGCACTCGGGCGCGGCCCCACGGGTGGCGAAGCGGCCGTTGCCGAGGGTGCACAGCGACTCCCGCAGCCGCTCCTCGACCGGGTCGTAGCCCTCGTACTCCCAGGTGATCGGCCGCATGGTCACCCCTCGCCGGCCGGACGGGTGCCCTCGTCGGCGCGCTTCGGCCGCCCGGCGGGCTCGGCGCACGGCCCGACGGGGCCGGGGCGCTGCCGGCAGGGGCCATCACCGCCTCCCTCCGTCCCGTCGCGTGCCGAGAGGCCCACTCCACGGCACCACGATGTGCGATGCGCGGGGGTGCGGCCAGCGGACGGGCCCGCACGGCGGCCCCGCCCGGGCCGCCACCTCGTACGGGCCCGGGCGACCACTGCTCCGTTCAGGGCACGGCGCGGGGCCTCACACAGGGCGCTGAGCCGCGGCACGGAGTACGGGGGACCGCCGTACGGAGCACCGGGAAGCCGTGGGAAGCGCCGCCAAGCCGTACGGAACGTCGGGTCACGGTACGAGGTGCCGTGCAGCAGTACGGACCGTCGGGCCACCGCAGGGAGCACCACCAAGCCGTACGGGCGCCGGACCGCCGCAGGGAACACCGCCAAGCCGTACGGGCGCCGGACCGCCGTACGGAGCCCCGGACCGCCGCCAAGAGCACTGCGAGGCAATACGGACCGCCGAGGCCCAGTACGGGGTGCCGTGGGACAGCGCGGAGCGCTGAGCCGCGGCGCGGGAGCGCCGTAAAGCGCTCGGGGTGCCGCGGGCCCCCAGCGACACCGTCAACCAGCCATTTCGCGGGTCCCCACCGCCGGAGGCGAAACGTGCCGGGGACACCTCCCCGAGGCCGATTCCCCGGCCCCGTCGATCGCCGTCACCGGAACGATCCGCCCAAGTCCTCTCGAAAGCCTTCCGAACCGGCCGCCGGATGTCCGGAACCGCCCTCCTGCCGAACGGCCGAGCCACCGCGAGAAGCGCGCGGTCAGCCGGTTCACCGCGTGAGCCCCTGCCGCGCCGCCCGCCCCGCGTGGCTCATTCACGACGCCCGGCCCCGCACACCCGGCCGCACCCGTCCGATGCGGAGCTAGCATCTCCGCATGGTCTCGGCCCCGTCGGCGCACGGCGCACCGCGACGCCGCCTTCCGCCGGCGGCGCTCTCGCGTCTGCTGGGGTTCGCCCTGCTGCTGTTCGGCCTGGTGTCCGCCCACGGGCTGACCGCCGAGAGCACGGCCGCGCACTCGGTCACCGGCCGGGCCACCGCCGCCTCCGCCGTCGCGCACGCCCTCGCCCTGGGCCCCGGGGAGGGTCTCCCCGCGCCCCAGGACCGGCTGTCCCCGCGCTGCGACACTCCGACGGCCGACGGCCTGGACACCGTCGCGCCCTGCCCGCGCGGCGATCGGGCACCGGCACCGTACGGTACGGGCCCGCACCACGACCCCCCGCACGACGGCCATGAGGCACATCACGCCGCACCGGACTGCCTTGCCGCGCAGCCCGAGCCGGGCATGGACCTGCCCGCGCCAGCCACGACCCCGCTGACCGTGCCGCGCCCCGCGGACGGCCGTACGGGGGCCGCCACCGTACGGGCCGACGGCCGGTCATCGGCCGCCGCTCCGGCCTCGGCCGTGCTCCGGATCTAGACGGACGCCTCCCCCGGCCGCTCACGTGCCGGGCCGCGCACAACGGCCCTCGTGACGTCCGGCCTCCCCCTGCCCACGCGCCCCGGAGGCGCCGCGTCCGCATGCCCGTTCACGCTCTGGAGAGCGACATGATGAACCCGCCCCTCGCCCCTGCCGCCGGCCGAC
>NZ_JBPQTV010000565.1:0-1973 GCF_051386515.1 Streptomyces sp. URMC 123
GGTGCCCGCGGCGGACGGTGCGCCGCCGGTCGCTCCCGGTCGCTCTCCGGCGTGGGCGGCGTTCGCCGCCCGGCGACGCGGGAAGCGGTGCGGGGCGCCGCGCCGCCGTGGACTACTCCGGGGCCTCCTCGGAGACCGAGCCGGTGGCCGGGTCGACCTCCATCTCGTGGACCTTGCCGTCCTTGCCCAGCAGGGCGACCTCCCACGCGGAGGTGCCCTCCTGCTCGTCGACGTCGAAGTCCACGCCGGTCACCGTGCCGCGCACGGACTGCGTGGCCGCCTTCACCGCGGCCTTCGCGTCCAGCCGGGCGCCCTGGAGCGCCTCCAGCACCTGCTGGGCGTGCTTCTCGCGCTCGCGGTCCGTGCCGCTCACCTTCCCCGAGCGGGCGTCGACGGTCACCTCGTGCGAGACGCCCTCGGCGTCCAGGGTCTCGACGCCCCAGGTCACCTCGCCCTCCTCGTTCTCCAGCTCGGCCCCCACGACCGTGCCGGGCACGGCCTTCACGGCGGCGTCCACGGCCCGGCCGAAGTCGACCTTCGCCGCGTCGACGGCCTCGGCGGTCTCCCGGGCCTCCTCGGCCTCCTCCGCCTCGTCCGCGCGGTCCGCCACGCCCGACGCCGGGCTGCTCTTGGCCGCCGGCCGCGCCGAGTCGTCCCAGCCGCCGCCCGCCGCGAAGGCCGTGGCGGTGCCGCCGCCCACCAGGGCCGCGGCGACGACGGTGGCGATGGCGATGTTGCGCTTCATCGGATGTCCTCCCGAGATGATCGTCCGTTCGTCGGATTCGACGTGTACCACCGTGGCGGAGTGATGCTGAAGCGGAGCTGAAGCCACCTGAAGCCCTCTTCAGCTCCGGTTTGGGAGGCTGGCCCCATGCGCTTGCTGATCGTGGAGGACGAGAAGAGGCTCGCCCTGTCGCTGGCGAAGGGGCTGACGGCCGAGGGCTTCGCCGTTGACGTCACGCACGACGGCGCCGAGGGCCTGCGGATGGCGAGCGAGGGCCCGTACGACCTGATCGTCCTCGACATCATGCTGCCGGGCCTGAACGGCTACCGCGTCTGCGCGGCGCTGCGGGCCGCCGGCCACGACGTGCCGATCCTGATGCTGACGGCCAAGGACGGCGAGTACGACGAGGCCGAGGGGCTCGACACGGGCGCGGACGACTATCTGACCAAGCCGTTCTCGTACGTGGTGCTGGTCGCCCGGGTGCGGGCGCTGCTGCGCCGCCGTACCCGGGCCGCGTCCGCCGTGCTGACCGCCGGCCCGCTCGTCGTCGACACCGGCACTCGCCGGGTGACCCGGGACGGCGCCGAGGTGCCGCTGACCGCCAAGGAGTTCGCGGTGCTGGAGCACCTGGCCACCCGGGCGGGCGAGGTGGTCTCCAAGGCCGACATCCTCGACCACGTCTGGGACTTCGCCTACTCCGGCGACCCGAACATCGTGGAGGTGTACGTCAGCGCGCTGCGCCGCAAGCTCGGGGCGGACGCCATCGCGACGGTGCGCGGTGCCGGTTACCGCCTGGTGGGCGGCCGTGGCTGAGCCCTCGGGCCTTCGGCGACGCCTGCCGGGTCCGGGCTTCCGGCGGTCCCTGCCGCGGCCGGGCTCCCGGCGCCCGCTGCGCTCCGTACGGGCCCGGGCCGCCGTGGGGGCCACCGCCGTGGTGGCGGTGGCCCTGGTCGCCGCGGGGCTCGCGCTGCTCGCCGTGCTCGGCGCGAACCTGCGCCGGCAGGCGGACCTCCAGGCCGAGGTGACGGCCCGCGAGGTCGCCTCCCAGGTGGCGACCGGGGTCGCGTACGACCGGCTCGACCTGCCGGACGCGGAGGACCACCCGGTGCGGGTCGTGGACGAGCGCGGCACCGTCCGGGCGGCCGACCGGGAGTTGCAGGCCGTCACCGGCGCCCCCGCGCCGTCGTCGGCGACCTCCAGCACCGCCCGATCGCCCTCCCGCCGCCCCGAGACCGTCACCCGCGAGGCC
>NZ_JBPQTV010000566.1:0-1962 GCF_051386515.1 Streptomyces sp. URMC 123
ACGGGTGGGCCGCCAGGCGCTGGTCGATGTGCGGGAGGCGGTGAGCGGCTTCCGCCGGCCGACCCTGGCCGGCGAGATCGCCGGCGCCAGGACCGCCCTGGCGGCCGCGGGCATCACCGCGAACCTGCCGCTGGAGCCGGACCCGCGCGCGGTGACGCTGACGCCCGAGCGGGAGAGCGCCCTGGCCTGGGCGCTGCGGGAGGCCGTCACCAATGTCGTACGGCACAGCGGCGCCACCCGCTGCGCCGTCTCGCTCACCGGGCGGGCCACGCTCGACGGGCCGACGGTCGAACTGGTCGTCGAGGACAACGGCGACGGGC
Source organism: Streptomyces sp. URMC 123 (assembly GCF_051386515.1). Taxonomy (NCBI): domain Bacteria; kingdom Bacillati; phylum Actinomycetota; class Actinomycetes; order Kitasatosporales; family Streptomycetaceae; genus Streptomyces; species Streptomyces sp. URMC 123. The sequence continues at coordinate 321 of NZ_JBPQTV010000566.1, forward strand.
CCGGCGGCCCGCGCGGCAACGGCCTCACCGGCCTCGCCGAGCGGCTGGAGCTGGCCGACGGCGCGCTGGAGACCGGGGCGGGCCGCAGACGCGGCTTCCGGCTGGTCGCCCGCGTCCCCCGGGGCACCCCCGAGGAAGGCGCATGCCCTTCGGGCGTACGGCGCGACGTCGCGGACACGCCCTAGGCTCTGCTTGTGATCAGAGTTCTGCTGGCGGAAGACCAGTCCATGGTGCGCGAGGCGCTGGCCGCGCTGCTGGGCCTCGAGGCCGACATCGAGGTCGTCGCGCAGGTGGCGCGCGGCGACGAGGTGCTCGACGCGGCCCGCGCGTCGGCCGTGGACGTGGCGCTGATGGACATCGAGATGCCCGGCATGAGCGGGCTCGACGCCGCCGCCGTGCTCCAGCGCGAGCTGCCCGCGCTCAAGGTCGTCATCCTGACCACCTTCGGCAGGCCGGGCTATCTGCGCCGGGCCATGGAGTCCGGCGCGGACGCCTTCCTGGTGAAGGACGCGCCTGCCGCCCGGCTCGCGGACGCCGTCCGCCGGGTGCTGCGCGGCGAGCGGGTGATCGACCCCACGCTGGCGGCCGCGGCGCTCGCCGACGGGGCCAGCCCGCTCACCGACCGCGAGCGCGATGTGCTGCGCGCCGCCGCCGACGGCTCGACCAACGCCGAGATCGCCGCCGCGCTCCACCTGTCCCAGGGCACCGTGCGCAACTACCTCTCCACGGCCATCCAGAAGACGGCCTCGCGCAACCGGGCCGAGGCCGTACGGGTCGCCCGGGAGAAGGGCTGGCTCTGATACTGGAAACGGGCTCCGAGGCCCCGGCGACGCCCGCGGCCCCGGCGCCTCAGTTGAGCATGGCCCGCGCGGCCACCGCCTGCTCGCGGATCGACTCCGCCGCGCCCTTGTCCACCGCCGCCACGACCTCGGCGTAGGAGTCGAGCTCCGCCGCCCCGGTGACGAAGTCGCCCCGGCGCACCAGGAGCTGGGCGCGCTCGTAGCGCAGCCGCGCCGGGTGGCTGGGCAGCAGCAGCGACAGTTCCACCGCCCACAGCTGCACGTCCGACCGCTCGGGCCGGGCGGCCGCCCAGGCCCGGATGTTGTTCAGGACGCGCAGCACGATGTCCACCGGCTCGGCGGGCGCCAGCATCGAGGGGGTCAGGGTGCTGCCCGTCGCCCCCACCACGAGGAGCTCCGCGTCCGTGCCGGTCAGCAGCCGGCCGCCGTCGAACGGGTCGGCCAGCACGGGGTCGTCGGTCGCCGTGGGGTCGCCGAAGCCGACGACGAAGTGGCCGGGCAGCGCCACCCCGTACACCGGCGCGCCCGCCCGCCGGGCGACCTCCATCCAGACCACCGAGAGCAGGATCGGCAGCCCCCGCCGGCGCCGCAGCACCTCGGGCAGCAGGGAGGACTCCAGCTTCCGGTAGTCGGCGGACGAGCCGCGGAAGTCGTACCGGTCGCCCAGCAGTTCGGCCGTGGCGCGGGCCCAGCCGCGGGCGCCGCCGCCGGGTGCGTACGGCAGCATCCCGGCCAGCCGGTCCAGTTCGATCTGGGCCTCGTCGGTGCCGCGCTCCCCGAGCGTCGGGTCGGCCTCGGCGCTCACCAGCAGGCACAGCAGCGCCAGGTCGGGGCGCTCGGCC
>NZ_JBPQTV010000567.1:0-1939 GCF_051386515.1 Streptomyces sp. URMC 123
GCCGTGCGCAGCGTGATCTCGACGGCGGGCAGCCCGCCGGCGACCAGCGCCCGCGCCAGGGGCACCGCGGCGGCCGGATCGTCGAGGACCACGACGGGCAGGACCGGTGCGCGTACGAGAGCCAGCGCGGATGCCATGCCGCCATCCTGCCCGGCGATGATTTCCCTGTGCAACGGCCGTTGCACAGACTGCAACGCCGCTCGGGAGCCGGGGGCGGTCGCGCCGGCCCTCAGTGGATCTCGGTGACCACCACGTCGAGCTGCCAGGGCCGCCCCGCCCTGGCCGGCGGCTCCGCCTCGACCGCGTACCCCAGGTCGCGCAGCGCCGTCACCAGCTCGGCCGGGTCGCGCGGCGCCGCGCCGGCGGTCAGCAGGTCCCGTACCAGCCGGCCCTTGGTCGCCTTGTTGAAGTGGCTGACCACCGACCGCTTCTCGACCCCGTCGACCATCGTCGACTGCAGGACCCGCACGGTCGCCGTGCGCTCCGCGAGCTGCCCCTTCGGCTTCCAGGCCGTCGCGTACGCCGCCGAGCGCAGGTCCAGCACCGGGCCGTCGCCGGCCGCCTCCGGCAATACGGTGGCCATCGGCCCCCGCCAGTAGGCGCCCAGCGCGCCGAGTGCCGGCAGCTTGACGCCCATCGAGCAGCGGTAGGAGGGGATGCGGTCGCCCACCCGTACGGCGCCCCACAGCCCGGAGAAGATCAGCAGCGCCCGCTCGGCCCGCTCGCGCGCGGCGGAGTCGAGGGTGGCGAGCCCGAGGGCGTCGTACAGCACACCGGTGTAGATCTCGGCGGCGGGGCGGGCCGGGGCGGTCCGCAGCGCGGCGTTCTTGGCGACCTCCCCGCGCAGCCCCTCGCTCAGCCCGAGCACGGTCCGCGCCTTCTCCTCGTCGTCGGAGCAGAGGGCGACGAGCTCGTCGAGCACGGCGGCGCGGGCGGCGGCCAGGCCCGGGAGGGAGAGCGAGTCCGGCCGCAGCGGCTCCCCGGACCCGCCGGTGGCCTTTCCTTCGGAGGGCGGCAGCAGCACGAGCACGGTGGACTTCTCCTTCTGAGGGTTCTGAGGGTCTGAGGGTTCTGAGGGGCGCGCGGACGGAGCGGACGGGGCTCGTCCAGCGGACGGGGTCCGTCCAGCGGACGGGGTTCGTCCGCTCCGCACCCTATGCCGTGCCGCGGTCCTGTCGCCGCCCAGGCGGTGGGAGCCACCGGCGGGGCCGCCGCTCAGGCCGCGGGGCCCACGGGCGGGGCCGCCTTGACGGCCGCCTTCAGGGCCGCCACGGCCGCGTCCGGGTCGTCGGCGTGGAAGCGCACCGTACGGACCCGCTGCCGCCGGCCCAGCAGCCGTACGACCGTGATCTCCTCCGTGAGCTCCAGGGTGATCGACGTCTGCGAGCCGACGGCCACCTCCAGCACGCCCGCCGCGGCGTTCGTGTTCCGGTCCGTGGCGCAGCGCGGCTCGCGCCGTACGGAGACGATCCGCTCGATCGGTATCCGCACGTCCAGGTGCGCGCCGTGGCGGACGCGGACGCCCGCCGGGCCCACCGTGTGCGGCCGGGTGACGCCCGAGGCGTGCAGCCCGATCACCATCAGGAGGGCGTAGAGGTCGAGGACGAGGACGGCCGCGGACACGGCCTCGGGGGCGCCGTCGAGCAGGACGTGCATCCCGGCGGTCTCCACGGCGCAGACGAAGGCGAGCGCGTAGAGGGTCGCGGCCTGGCCCCGCGCGTAGCCGATCACCGCGGTCGCGCCTCGTACGCCGTGGCGCCGGCGGGCCGCCCACAGCGCGAGGCTCGCCAGCACGCGCAGCTCGTGCCCGACCAGCCGCCGTACGCCCTCGGGAACGAGTTCCGCCGGGAGGGCGGCCCGGGCGGCGGCCCGCGGGGCGCGGGTCACGGCGCCCCTCGCTCGGTGACGCGGCGGATGGCGCGGCGCAGGGCCTCGGCCT
>NZ_JBPQTV010000568.1:0-1938 GCF_051386515.1 Streptomyces sp. URMC 123
GCGCCGGAAGATGCTCCGGGCGTGGTGCGGGATGCGGTAGTCCAACGGGCCGAGGGCGCGGAAGAAGGCCCTCGGGTCCGGTTCGTCGTACACGTGGTCGAAGGGCGTGCGGCCCTCCCACGCCGGCGCGCTCGTCGTGGTCCGTTCGCCGGCCGGGGCCCCGCCCTCGGCAGTCTCCCGCGCAGCGGTCATCGTACGCACTCTCCTCGGCATCGGGTTCGCGTTCGTGTTCCGGTCCGGGTTCGACCTCACGGTGCCGACAGGAGTAACGCCTTATGGAGCGGATGGGAACAGGGCCGCGAGGAAACCGGCCGCCGGCCCCTCGCGGAGCGGTCGGCCGGTTTCCGGCGTGCGACCGGTTTCCGGCGCGCGCGTGCCGTACGGGGGCGTGCCGTACGTAGCGCGTGCCGTACGGGCGTGGGTCAGGCCGGGAGCGCCTTCTCTATGGCGGCCACCACCTCGGCGGACTCCGGCTCGACCCGGGGGCCGAAGCGCGCGACCACCTCGCCGTCCGGGCCGATCAGGAACTTCTCGAAGTTCCAGCGGATGTCGCCGGAGTGGCCCTCCGCGTCCCGGGCCGGCACCAGCACGTCGTACAGCGGGTGCCGGCCGTCGCCGTTGACCTCGATCTTCTCCGTCATGGGGAAGGTGACCCCATAGGTGGCCGAGCAGAACTGGGCGATCTCCTCGGCCGTTCCCGGCTCCTGCTCCATGAACTGGTTGCAGGGAACGCCCAGGACGGTGAAGCCGCGGTCCGCGTACCGCTCGTGCAGCCGCTCCAGCCCGGCGTACTGGGGCGTGAGCCCGCAGCGGGAGGCGACGTTGACGATCAGCATCGCCTTGCCCTGGTAGCGGGCGAGGTCCGCGGGGCCGCCCTGGAGGGCGCCGATCTCTACATCGTGAACAGACATGCGCCCGGATGCTAGTCCATCGGCGTACGGGTGGCGCCCGCCGTTCCGACGAATCCCGGCCGCCGGCCCATCGGTCGCGAACCTCCCACTCGCCCACCCGTCAGTCGCGGAAGGCGTCCACGTGGTCGCGCACCCACTCCTCGAAGGTGCGGGCCGGGTGGCCGGTCAGCTCCTCGACGGCCGGCGAGAGCGGGGCCAGGGACCCGCCGGCGGCCTGCCAGGCGTCGTACAGCGCGTCGGCGACGGCGTCGGGGAGGAACTCGCTCACCGACTTCTTCCAGGTGTCGCGGTCGACGGGCGTCACGGCGATCGGCCGCCCCGTCACCCGCGCGATCCGCTCGATCTGGTCGGCGAAGGTGAGCGACTCCGGCCCGGTCAGGGTGTACCGGCCGCCGGCCAGGGCCGGGTCGGTGAGGGCGGCGAGCGCGCACTCGGCCAGGTCCCGCTCGTGCAGGGGGTCGGTGTGCACCTCGGGGAAGGGCAGGCCCACCGCGCCGGTGGCCCTGATGGGCCAGGACCACTGGAGCGCGTTGGTCGCGAACCCGCCGGGCCGCAGGAAGGTGCTCGTGACGGGGGCGGACTCCAGCGCCTTCTCCACGTCCCGGTGGCGCGTGGCGATCAGGGCGGGCGCGGCGTCGCCGGCGAGGACGGCACTGGAGGAGAGCAGCACGATGTGCTGGACGCCGGCCTCGACGGCGCGGTCGAGGAACGTCTCGATCCGTGCGGGTTCGGCGTAGAGGAAGACCGAGGTGGCCCCCTCCAGCGCGGCGGGGAAGGTGGTGGGGTCGGTGAGGTCGCAGCGGACGGGCACCGCTCCGTCCGGGAGGCTCAGTCCTTCCGGATCGCTGGACGCGGCGCGGACGGCGGCGCCCTGACGCGCCAGCAGGTGGACGAGGGTCCGGCCGACACTGCCTCGGGTCCCGGTGACGAGAGTAGTCAAACCCTGCTCCGTTTCTGGGGGGATCGCTGCCTGGTGGTGCGGGTGGCGGCAGACATGATCCACTGTGCGCATGGAGGCCGTCGCCGC
>NZ_JBPQTV010000569.1:0-1925 GCF_051386515.1 Streptomyces sp. URMC 123
TACGACGCGGGGTTGCCGACCACCGCCGTGTACAGCGGCGGGGCGTCCTGCACGGGCCGACGTCCGGCTCTGCCCCCGCCCCTGCCCGCGCGGGACACGACCACGTCACCCGGCGCGAACTGGAGGAGCTCGCCCGCCGGGTCCAGCAGCTCTCCCAGCTCCAGGTGCAGCTGATGTCCCAGGTCGCGCAGTTGCTCGACCGGCAGTTACCGGCGCCCGCCGCCGCGGCGCCCGACGGAAAGGCGAGCTCATGACCGCGCTGGACGCCGCGACCGAGGCCCTGGACCGGGACCTGGCCGCCATGGCCGACCTCGCGCGGCGCATCGCCCGGCACGTCCAACCGCCCGCGCCGGCACCGGCCGCCCCGGCACCGGCCACCCCGCCATCGAGCGACGCGGACCCCACCCCCGCACCCGAGCCGGCGCAGCACGTGCACGGCCCGCGCGTGACGCTCTCCCGCGACTCCGGCATGGTCCGCCCCACCGACCGCGGCGACCGGCGGCAGCACCTCCAGGACCTGATCCGCCGCTACACCGCGAAGACCCCCACGTCCAAGGCCCTGACCCAGCGCCACCGCCGGGTGCTGGCCGACAGCCGCGCCGTCGTGGGGTTCCGCGGCGCCACCAAGGAGATGCTCTACCCCATCGCCGCCCGCCGGGCGAGCGGCTCCTCGATCGAGGACATCGACGGCAATCGCTATGTCGACATCACCATGGGCTTCGGCGTCCTGCTGTTCGGGCACGAACCGCCCTTCGTGAGCGAGGCCGTGCGCGAGCACCTCTCCCGGGGCCTGCGGCTCGGTCCGCGCGCGGTCGAGACCGGGGAGGCCGCCGAACTGCTGACCGAGCTGACCGGCATGGAGCGGGTGGCCTACGCCACCTCCGGCACCGAGGCCAACTCCGGCGCCATCCGCCTGGCCCGCGCCGCCACCGGCCGCCGGCGGATCGTGACCTTCCGGGGCGCGTACCACGGCCACGCCGACCAGGTGCTCGGCCGGTCCCTGGGCAGCGGCCCCGACGCCGTCACCGTGCCCGTCTCCACCGGCATCCCCGACAGCGCCGTCGCCGACCTCCTGGTGCTCGACTACGGCAGCGACTTCGCCCTGGAGACCGTCGAACGGCTCGCGGGCGAGATCGCCGCGGTCGTGGTCGAGCCCGTGCAGAGCCGCCACCCCTCCCTGCGCCCCGCCGACTTCGTACGCCGCCTGCGGGAGGTGACCCGGCGCCACGGCATCGTGCTGATGTTCGACGAGATGCTGACCGGCTTCCGCCCCGCGCTCCGCGGCGCCCAGGAGCTCTACGGCGTCACCCCCGACCTCGCCACCTACGGCAAGCTCCTCGGCGGCGGCCACCCGATCGGCGCCATCGCCGGCCGCGCCGACATCATGGACGGCATCGACGGCGGCCACTGGCAGTACGGGGACGACAGCCACCCGCCCGCCGACACCACCTTCTTCGGCGGTACGTACCTCCAGCACCCCGTCTCCATGGTGGCCGCCCGCGCGGTCCTCGCCCACCTCAAGGAGCACAGCCCACGGCTCCAGGAGCGGCTCAACGCCCGCACCGACGAGCTCGCCGCGGCCCTCAACGGCTTCTTCGAGGCCGAGGGGTTCCCGCTGCGCATGAGCCACTTCGGATCGATGTTCCGCTTCGAGCACCGCGCCGACATGGAGCTGCTCTACCACCACCTCATGCTCCGGGGCGTGCACGTCTGGGAGTGGCGCAACTTCTTCCTCTCCACCGCGCACTCCGACACGGACGTCGAGTTCGTGATCGACGCGGTGCGGGGGTCGCTGCGCGAGCTGCGCGGCGCGGGCTTCTTCCCCGAGGGCCCCGCTCCCGCCCAGGCCCGTACGGTCGAGGTCCCCGGGCCCGTGGCGATCACCTGGAAGCCGGCCCCCGCCGCCCCGGCGCCGGCCCCGGCTT
>NZ_JBPQTV010000570.1:0-1914 GCF_051386515.1 Streptomyces sp. URMC 123
CTCCCGCTCCGGCTCAGGCCGCCCCCGCTCCGGCCGCCGCCCAGGAGGCGCCTGGCGGTACGCGTCCCGGCGCCTGGCCGACCGCCGCCCCCTCCGGCGGCGGTGCGGCTCCGCAGAACGGCACGGCCGCGGCTCCGCAGGGTGGGGCCGAGCGGCGTCCCGGCGGCTGGCCGACGACGACCGCGCCCGGACGGGGGAGCGGTACGGGTGCGGGCCCTGCCGCGGCGCAGCCTGCCGCGTCGGGCGCGGCCGCGGCGCAGGGACAACCCGCTCCGCAGGCTCCCGCTGCCGGGGCCGGTGCGGCCCCTGGGGCTGCCGCGGCCGGCGGGGTGGCCATGGCCCAGGGTGCCGCCCAGGTGCGGCAGATGTGGCCGAACATCCTGGAGGCGGTCAAGAACCGCCGTCGCTTCACCTGGATTCTGCTGAGCCAGAACGCGCAGGTCGCCGGCTTCGACGGCACGACCCTCCAGGTCGGCTTCTCCAACGCCGGCGCCCGCGACAGCTTCGTCGGCGGCGGCAGCGAGGACGTGCTCCGGCAGGCGCTCGGTGACCTCGGCGTCCAGTGGAAGGTCGAGGCGATCGTCGACCCGTCGGGCGGCGCCGGCGCGGGTGGTTCCGGCGGAGCCGGAGGGTTCGGCGGCGGCCCGGGCGGCGGCGGCATGGGCTCCCCGCAGGGCGGCTTCGGTGGTGGCACGGGTTCCTCGCAGGGCGGCTTCGGCGGCGGTGCGGGCGGTGGCTTCGGTGGCGGGCCCGCCGCGGCGCAGCGCTCGGCGGCGCCTGCCGCGTCGGCCTCCGCGCCGGAGCCGACGGCTGCGGCGCCGGCCGGTGGGCCCGGTGCGGGGAGTGGCCTCGCGGCCAGCTCCCTGGGCCAGGGCAGCCAGGGAAGTCACGGCGGACCGGGCGGTGCGCACGGTGCGGGTGGCCCCGGCGCCTCCGGCGGCGGCCCCGGTCGCGGCCCGCAGGGCGCGGGCGGCAGGCCCGCCGTCGCCCTCGAGGACGACATGCCGGAAGAGGACGACCCCGATCTCGACGACACCGCGCTCAGCGGTCACGACCTGATCGTGCGCGAGCTGGGCGCGACGGTGGTCGAGGAGTTCACCCACGAGTGACCTCCCGGTCGGGGTTTCGTGGGGCCTACTCCGGGACTCCGGCGCTCCGGGGCTCCAAGCCTCGGGGGGCGTGCCCGTGGAGCTTCCTGGGCTTCGGTATGGCGGTCGTGCGGGCGGGGCGGTGGCTCGGTACGCGGGCGCCTGGCGTGCCGGCGGCGGTTCCTGTCGCTCCCGTGGTCGCTTGTCCGTCGCCCGGTGGCCTCCCGGCCGGGGTTCCGGGGTCCCGTGCTCGGGGGCGTGCCCGTGGAGCTTCCGCTTCGGCATGGCGGCCGCGTGGGCGGCGCGCTGTCCGCGTGGGGCGGTGGCTCGGGTACGTAGGCGCCTGACGGGCTGGCCCTCCCGTGGCCGCGGGTCCGGTGCCGGTGGCCTCCCGGCCGGGTTCCCGGGGGGCGTGTCCGCGGAGCTTCCTGGGCTTCGGGGTGGCGGCCGCGTGGGCGGGGTGGGTGGCTCAGTACGTGGGCGCTTGGCGCGCTGGCCCTCCCGTGGTCGCGGGTCCGGCCCCCGTGGCCTCTGCCGGCCGTTACGGCGGAGCCCGCGCCGCAGACGGTCCCGGCAACGGCCCCGTGTCCGCCCCCGCTCCGACCGCCGCTCCCTCCGCCTGGTGACCCGGCCGGTGGCCTCGCCGATCGGGCCCCGCACGCGCCGCGCCTCCGGGGCCCGTTCCGGGCCGAGACCTCGTACGACGGCGGGAGTCCCCGGTGGCCAGCCGCCCGTGGTGGGGGCGTTCCCGTACGCTCCGGGGCGCGCCCCCGACTCGTACGCGCCCGGCTCCCCGCCCCGCCGCTCGCCGCGCGCCCCCGTCCGC
>NZ_JBPQTV010000571.1:0-1904 GCF_051386515.1 Streptomyces sp. URMC 123
GCCGGCCGTCCTGCGTCTGCGCCACGAGCGCCTGACCCCGCTGGTCCACCGCGAGGTACCAGGTGCCGGGCGCCAGCTCGGCGATCGGGGTCGGCGAACCGTCCTCCGCGTACAGCGGGCGGGTCACCGGGACCGCGAACCAGAACGGGGCGAACTCCGCCGCCGGCTGGGCCGGGGCCGCGGCGCCCGGCTGGGCCGCGCCGGTCTGACCGGTGGCCGGGCCGGCCGCCGGGTCCACGCCGGCGGGCTGGGCGGCACCGTACGGGGACGGCGCGGCCGTCTGGCCCGGGTAGCCGTAGCCGGGCTGGGCGCCCTGCTGGGCGGGGTAGCCGTAGCCCGGCTGCGGCGCGCCGTACGGGGACGGCGCCTGCGGGCGCGGCGCACCCAGCAGCGGGGCCTTCAGCGCCGGAACGCGCGAGCCCAGCAGCGCGATCAGCGCCAGCAGCACCGTGGCGACCAGCGCGAGAATGCGGCCGAGGCCCACCTCGAACTCGACCGTGACGCCCATCCCGAAGCTGCGCTCACCCGAGAACGGGCCGCCGAACATCGTCCACAGCGCGGTCCACGCGGAGAACACCGCGAGCGCGGCGCCCCACTGGTCCAGCGCGAGGCCGCCGACCTTGCGGCCGGCGGGCAGGAAACGGGCCGCGACGATCAGCAGTGCGGCGATCACCCCGGCGAGGACCACCGACGGCAGCACCGGGAACAGGTCCGAGTCCCACAGGTTCGGGATGTTGTCGTCCTTGCCGCAGGACCTGCTGCCGCAGTCAAGGGAGTAGTAATCGAGGAACGAGGCGATGAACAGCAACACCGCTGCTCCGATCACCACGCCGTCGCCTCGAGTGAGGGAGCGGATGTTCACGTAAGGTCCTCTGTCTGTCTCATCGGTGTCGTCGCTTCGCCGGTGCATGCGGTGCATGGGCGCGGGGGTGGCACCCCATCGTACGGATGAATCTAGCGTCCGCTCGGGTGGGGTGTCCGCAGCCTTGTCAAGACCGGGACGGCCCGCCGCGGGCCCGTCCGGTGGCCTTCGGTCGCCGGGCCCGGCGGCGCGAAAACCGCCCGTGCCGCCCGCGCCGCTCGCCCAGGGAGCCCCCGGCGCTACCTGCCGAGGAAGCCCTCGACGCCGCCCGCGATGCCTTCCGCCGCGCGCTGCCGCCAGGTGTCACTGGTGAGCTGGGCGGCGTCGCGCGGATCACGCATGTTGCCACATTCGACGAACACCTTGGGGACCGTGGAGAGATTGAGACCGCCCAGGTCGGAGCGGACGTCCAGGCCCGTGCCGCCGGCGACGTAGTTGGCCGGCGCGCTCCCCGTCACGCGGACGAAACGGCCCGCGATCCACTCGCCGAGCGTGCGCGACGGGCCCACGATCGCGGAGGTGTCCGCGCGGCCGCCCCGCACGTCGGCCGGCAGGATCACATGGAAGCCCCGGTTGCCGACCGCCGAGCCGTCCGCGTGCACGGAGACCACGGCGTCCGCCTTCGCCTCGTTGCCGATGCGCGCTCGCTCGTCGATGCACGGCCCGTACGGGCGGTCCCCGTCGTGCGTGAACCGTACGGTCGCGCCGCGCGCCTCCAGCAGTGTGCGCAGCCGGCGCGAGACATCGAGGGTGAAGGCGGCCTCGGTGTAACCGGCGTCCGTGGACGTGCCGGTGGTGTCGCACTCCTTGCGGTGCGTGCCCGCGTCCACCTGGCGGGCGATCTCCCGGGTGTGCGCGAAGTTCCCCGGGTTGTGCCCGGGGTCGATGACGACGACCTTGCCGCGCAGCGGGCCGTCGCCGCCGCTGCCGGCGTTGCCGGCGGGGCTGCTCGTGGTGGGGGCCGCCGTGGTGGGCGGCGTGGCGGGGAGCGCGCCGGCCAACTACGTCGCCGGCGGCACGGGCCTGGACGTCCGCTCCGACC
>NZ_JBPQTV010000572.1:0-1883 GCF_051386515.1 Streptomyces sp. URMC 123
CCCCCGGCAGTGGCCGGGGAGGAGCCCCGCCCCTCCGGAGCGGGACACCACCTCCACCCCGGCTTGGGTTCTAGTGGTTGTCGCAACGCCTGAGCTCAGGGGATGCGATGGACTTCGAGATCCGGGGGGACCGCAGGCCTCAGGGGCGCAGGAAGTTGCGTGGTGAGCGGGCGGAATACTTCCGGCTCATGCGCCAGGGCTACAGCAGCAAAGAGGCATCCCGGCTCGTCGGTGTGCATGAGAGGACCGGTCGTGAGTGGCGTAATGGCCGGAGGGGTCCGCAGGGGTACCGGGCGCCCGCTCACACCCCGCGGGTGCCTGTTTGCGCACGGTATCTGAGCGAGAGTGAGCGCATCCACATCGCTGACCGTCTGCGGGAGAAGGCCACCATCCGGGCCATCGCGGCCGAGCTGGGCCGCAGCCCTTCCACCGTCAGCCGGGAGATCCGCCGCAACCGCAGCGTGGAGGCCGGTGGCCGGTGGTGCTACCGGCCGCACGCCGCCCAGGCCCGCGCCGATGCCCGCCGACCCCGCCCCAAGCCCGGCAAGATCAGTAAAAACACCGCACTGCGCGACTTCATCCAAGAGGGCCTGGAGCGCAAGTGGAGCCCGCAGCAGATCTGCGAGAGTCTGCGCCAGACCTTTCCCGACCAGGTGGAGATGCACGTGGTGCACGAGACGATCTACCAGGCCCTCTACGTGCAGGGCCGCGGAGAACTGCGCCGCGAGCTGGCCCGGGCCCTGCGCTCGGGGCGCGCCCGCCGCCGCCCGCACCGCCAGGCGGCCTGTCGCCAGCCGCGCTTCACCCACCCGATGGTCATGATCAGCGAACGCCCCGCCGAGGCGGAGGACCGGGCGGTGCCCGGCCACTGGGAAGGCGACCTGATCATCGGCAAGGACGGCGGCTCAGCGATCGGCACCCTCGTCGAGCGCGCAACCCGCTACGTGATGCTGGTCCACCTGCCCCACGGCCGCGCGGCACAGGACGTCCGCGACGCCCTCGTCACCACCGTGAAGATGCTGCCCCGCCACCTGAAGCGGTCCCTGACCTGGGACCAAGGCTCAGAGATGGCCGCCCACCACGCCTTCAGCACCGCCACCAACATCCCGGTCTACTTCTGCGACCCAGCCAGCCCCTGGCAACGCGGCTCGAACGAGAACACCAACGGCCTGCTGCGGCAGTACTTCCCCAAAGGCACCGACCTGTCCGCCCACACCCGCGAACACCTCGACGCCGTCACCGCCGAACTCAACGGCCGCCCCCGCAAAACACTCAACTGGGAAACCCCAGCCGACCGCCTGCATAAACTACTCGCCGCCTAACACAACCGATCACGTGTTGCGACGACCCCTAGAAACCACCGGGCGGGAGAGGGGGTTGCGCCGTAGGCCGGGGCCTTTCCCGCCCCTTCGGGGCGGGGGGTGGGTGGTCGCGGTCGTGCGCTCTGTTCGTGGGTGGTGTCGGTGCCGCGCCGGGGTACCTCCTCGGCGGCGCACGTGCACCTTTGTTCTTCGGCTTGCACAAAGCGGGGTGGGGGGTCTCGCGCTCCCTGCGTGCCTGGCTGAGCCGTGATCGCGACCTGCTGCTCGCAGACAGCTCCGGCTCCGCCGGAGAAAAGAAGACGGGCGGGTGGCCGAGGGACGGCAGCAACCAGCTACGACCACCCCCTACCGCGGGCGCGTCGCTCTACGGGCCGGAGGGGACGTGGCGGGGTGCCCCCGCAGCGCGGCGCACATCTCCCCAGGGAGAGCCGAAGAACAACCCGCACGGTGCGCCGCCGAGGAGGTACCCCGGTGCGGCACCGACCCACCCACGGACAGAGCGCACGACCGCAACCCACCACCCCCCGCGCCGAAGGGGCGGGAAAAGCTTGTGGCGGCCGA
>NZ_JBPQTV010000573.1:0-1875 GCF_051386515.1 Streptomyces sp. URMC 123
CGCGGTGCCCGGGGGGCGGCCCCTCGCGGTCCGCGTCGCGCCGGGCGGGGGTGGCGGGGCCACCGGCCCCCCGCGCGCCGCCCTTGGCGGCCGCCTTGGGCTCCGCGGCGTCCCGGGCCGGCTTGACCGTCGCGGCGGCCGCGAGCGGCAGTACGGCCGCGAGGGCCACGGCGCCGACGAGCACGAGCACGTGGACATGTGACGTACGCGCGTGCGACGCCCGCTCCATGGGACCTACCTGGAAACTCGCTGAAACGCCGGATGGGTAGGCCGAAGATAGCGGCCGGGAGGCGGCACACCGGACTCCCGCGCGGCCATATTCGCTACTTCTCCACCCGGCTCACACCCGTACGAGTGAATGCGCGAATATCCGGGCGATCAACAAAAGGGGCGCTCGCTCAGTACGCGAGCCGACTGCCGCTGTCCGGCGTGCCGGTGCTCGCCTCCACCAAGGCGTCCACCACCGTCTCCACCTCCGGCAGCCAGGGCGGCGTCGCCACGGGCTGGGGCGCGCGCTCCCAGCGCACGCGCCCCGCACCGGTGCGCGACGGCGGCAGGATCAGATAGCCGCCCTGGCCGTGGAAGCGCAGCGAGCTCGGCACCCAGCTGCGGCTGTGGAGCAGCTCGCCCAGCTGCGGCAGGGAGTACGGCGCCACCAGCAGCGCCCAGCGGGTGGGGGTGGCCACCACCGGGCCCAGCCGCACTCCGAGGCGGTCGAGCGCCGTGAGCGCCTGCGCCCCGGCCACCGCCGGCAGGCTCACCGCGCAGGGCGCGCTGCCGCCCGTGGCGAGCACGAGGGGGGCCGTCGGGCGGTTGGTCCACCACCAGCGCACCATGCGCCGGTCCGTGGTGGCCCCCAGGATGCCCGGGTCGAACGGGTGCGCGCCGGGCACTTCGCAGTCGGGGTGGGGGCAGGCACAGTCCCGGCCCGCCCGGCCACCGCCCGACCGGAGACCCACCCCCGGGAGCACCGGCCACTGCCATTCGGTGGCGCAGATGAGCGCCATGCCGAGCAGGGCGGACCTCCCGCCGCGCCCACGCATGAGCAGGAGCCTGCGTCGCCTTCCGAGGATCTCGCGCATATGCGCTCGTTCCTTTCCGTTAACGCCGAGGGCCGTATCCATCGCGATCCGTCGCACACGATGAATCCATCGAACCGCAGGGCAGTGCAGGGCACTGCCTGGAGCTGCATGGTGCTGGATGGTGCTGCGTGGTGCTGCGTGGTGCTGCCCGGACCTCTCCCGCACCACATGGATCACACGTCACTGCGCGTACAAGGCAGCGCATCACGTCGCGGGCCGAGCGTGGAACCTGGCGAGGGGTGGCGCGCACCTGGCGCTTGCCTGTTCGGTGCTTCCCCTGCCGCTCGGGGATGGGCGCGGCCGTCGCCAACAGTCGCTGGGACGCTCAAAGGCCGTCGCGGGGTTCCGGGGCGCCCCCAACTGCCCCTGCCCTTCTCCGAGTACGTACCCACCTCGGTGGATATGACGCGTTGTCGATTGCTCTCAGTCGACCGCAATATGCCGACTGAAGGACGTTTTTTCGGCCAACTTCGAATCCACACAGACACCAACAACCCCACCTGCACAATGCTGGACACGCCCCACGGGTACGTGTACATGTGGAGTCATTGATAGCGGCGCAGCATGACATGGGGGTTTGCGATGCTATTGCGAGAAATGTCCTGCCCATCATGGCGGATTCGATCACTCGACAAAATGCCGCTCTTCACCACAAATACCCCCGCGACCTGCGGTGATGGCCGATTGGCGACCTCCTGGGCGAGGGCCAGAGGCGAAAGCCGCCAGCCATGACCGCCCCTCACCTGCCGAAAGTGGCCGGAATCGACCCCTCGGTCCCCACCCCCGCCCAGAC
>NZ_JBPQTV010000574.1:0-1863 GCF_051386515.1 Streptomyces sp. URMC 123
GCGATCCGCCCGAGCCGTCGCCCCAGGGCGTGCCGGCGGACGCGTACACGTTCACGGCCACGAGCGCGCCCCCGCGAAGATCAGGTGCAGCGCGCCCTGGACGGCGACCAGACCGGTCGCGATGGCCACCGGCCCGCGCTGTTTCCCCGCCGCCGCCCATGCGACGGCCCCGGTCACGGCGAACGCGGCCAGCAGCCCGGCCAACGGAATGTGACCGCCCGACATCAGGGCGTGTCCGGCACCGGCCAGCACGACGGCGACGGCCGCGAACAGCGCGGCCCGTACGAGCCGTAGCGCCGACCGGTAGTGCCTCATCGAGCGGACATCGTGCCATCCGGCCGCCGCCGGGGTGACGCCGGGGGACGGTGTGGCCGTCGCGTTGAACGGAACCCCGCCCGCGTCCGTATGGAACGGCGCTCTCCCCGACCGGAAGGCCCCCTCCTTCCGGAACGACGCAGAGGGGTTCCATGAAACAGAAGAAAGCGCACAAACGCTCACCGCTCCTCGGCAAGGCGGCCGTGGCGGCCGTAGCCCTGCTGCTGGGCGGGGGCGGGCTCGTGGCCGTGAACGTGTACGCGTCCGCCGGCACGCCCTGGGGCGACGGCTCGGGCGGATCGCCGGACAGCCGCGGCGAGCAGGCGGCCTGGACGAACGCGGCGACCATAGACTGCCCGGAAGTGGTGAACGGCCTGCCCGAAGTGCCGGACCGGTCGCGGCTGGCGGTGGACAAGGAACTCGCCGCGCTGGACACCCAGATCACCCGGGCCTACGAACGCTTCCAGGGCGCCCGGGAGCGCATGGCCGAGGACGGCGACTACGCCAATACCGCCATTCTGGACCCGCTGACCGAGGAGCGGCGGGCGACCATCGGGCGGATCACGGAGACGCTGGCGCGGGACGCGGCGGCCAAACCGGAGGGGCTGGAGAAGCTCGCGCCCTGCACCCTGCGGGAGGACGACGCCGCCACGGCGCAGACGCTCGGCCGCGGGCAGCAAGGCCGGGGGCAGGGTCAAGGACAGGGCCAGGGCCAAGGGCAGGGGCGGGGTGGCGGGGGCAACGGACAGGCCGGCAACGGCCCCTCCCGCGCCGACTTCGTCGACATCACCACGGTCCGGCCCAACGTCCGCGCCCCGCAGCGCTCGGGCAACGCCTCCACCGGCACCTTCACCACCAACTGCGGCCGGAACGAGAACCGGAAGTTCAACTCGGACAATGTGATCGCCGCGCCCGGGGTCGGCAACGGCGCCCACCATATGCACGACTATGTGGGCAATCAGGACACCAACGCCTTCTCCACCAATGACAGCCTGGCCCGCGGCCGTACCACCTGTGCCAATCGCCAGGACCAGTCCACCCACTACTGGCCCGTGCTGCGGCTCCAGAACGGCCGGCAGGACCGGGACGCCAACGCGCCGGGCGGCGGCCGGGACGGCAATGTCGGGGAGATCAGGACCCCGGCGTCGGTCTCCCTGTCCTTCCGGGGCAGCCCGGCGGGCAAGGTCGTCCCCATGCCGCGCTTCCTGCGCATCATCACGGGCGACGCCAAGGCGTTCACCAACGGGGTGGACAACGCCAACGCGTCCTGGAGCTGCACGGGCTTCGAGGACCGCCAGCTGAAGGACAAGTACCCGATCTGTCCCCAGGGCAGCAAAGTGGTCCGCACCTTCACCTTCCAGAGCTGTTGGGACGGCCGGAACATCGACAGCGCCAATCACCGCACGCATGTGGCGTTCCCCGACGCAAACGGGCGCTGCCGCAACGGCTTTCGGGCGATTCCGCAGCTCGTGCAGCGCATCACCTACGATGTGCCGCCCGGTCCCGCGTTCGCGGTCGACTCCTTTCCCGAACAGCTGCACAAGCCGG
>NZ_JBPQTV010000575.1:0-1856 GCF_051386515.1 Streptomyces sp. URMC 123
GGACTGACCGCCCGGGGCCGTTGGTCCGGGGTCCGGGGTCCGGGGCGGTCGGCCCCGGGCGGTCAGTCCCGGGCGTAGTCGGCGAGCGCGGGTTCGAGGAGGTCGAAGGCGCGGGCGGCCTCCTCCCTGAGAGTCGCGGCGATGTCGGAGCCGGTGCGGCCGGCCAGGGTGAGTTCCTGGATGCGCTGGAAGAGGGTGCGGTGCACGCCGCCGAGCAGGGCCGCGGCCGTACGGGCGGTGATGTCGTAGGGGCGCGCGCCGGTGGCCTCGGCGAGGGCGCGGGCCAGTGCCTCCTCGCGTTGGTCGTGCAGGGCGCGCAGGCAGGCCGAGAGGGTAGGGCTGTCGGCGATCATCCGGGAGAACTCGAGCCCGGCGAAGCCGACGACGGGGTCCTGTGCCGCGACGGCGTCCTGGAAGGCCAGCCGGAGCGCGGTCAGGGCGGACTGGCCGGGCGGCCGGGCGGCGACGGTGCGGGCGAGGCCGGCGACGAACTCCTCCTGGTGGTCGAAGGCCAGGTCCTCCTTGCGCGGGAAGTAGTTGGTCACGGTCTTCTTGGCCACGCGGGCGGCGACGGCGATCTCGGCGATCGTCGTGCGCTCGAAGCCCTGCCGGAGGAAGAGCCGCGTGGCGTGGTCGGAGATCAGCTGCCGGGTCTCCCGCTTCTTGGCCTCGCGCAGGCCCAGTTCGCCGGCTGGGGCGTCGGCCGTGGTTTCGATACCCATGGGGGAACCTTACATCGGTCGCAAATTTATGTTGACAGTCGCCATGCGCCCCGCTTAAAGTTACGTCGAAGGTAAATTTACTCCGAAGGAAAGAAGCCTCATCGTGCAGGTCTCCACCTCCACCGTCTCCCTCACCGTCGACGACGTCGCCGCGTCCCAGGCGTTCTTCACCACGCATCTCGGCTACACCGAGGTGGCCGCCGCCGACGGCTTCGCCTCGCTCCACCGCGAGGACGCCGCGGTCGACCTCGTCCTGCTGCGCCGCGGCATCGAGGTCCTGCCGCCCGAGCAGCGCGACCAGCACGCCGCCGGCCTCATCCTCGCCTTCACCGTCAGCGGGCTGGAGGACGAGGAGAAGCGGCTGCGGGCCGAGGGCGTCGAGATCACCATGCCGCTGCGGGAGGAGCCCTGGGGCGAGCGGCTGTTCCAGATAACCGACCCCAACGGCGTGATCGTCCAGTTCGTCGAGTGGGTCACGCCGGCCGACGCCTGACCCGCCCGCCCGCACACCCCGTCCAGCAGCGACCGGAGGCCGTTGTGAGAACCCTGCAGACCGTGGCGCTGGTGGCCGCCACCGTGGGGGCCGGCCTGATGGCGGGGCTGTTCGGCGTCTTCGCCTGCGCCGTCATGCCGGCCCTGGCCCGGCTGGACGACCGGGGGTTCGTCCAGGCCATGCAGCACATCAACCGGGAGATCCTGAACGGCTTCTTCCTGACCCCCTTTCTGCTCCCGCTCCCCCTGCTGTGTCTCGCGGTGTTCCTGTCCGCGAAGGGGCAGGACGCCGGCGCCCTGCCGTGGATCGTCGCCGCGCTGGCCCTGTACGCGGTGGCCTTCCTCGTCACCGGCACGCGGAACGTGCCCCTCAACAACGCGCTCGACGCGGTCTCCCCGACCGCAGGGGACGGGCCGCTCGGCGCCGCCCGGGCGGCCTTCGAGGGGCCCTGGGTGGCCTGGAACACCGTCCGCGCCCTGCTGCACACGGGAGCCTTCGGCTGCCTCGTCTGGGCGCTGCGGCAGGCGCCCGGTCCGGGGGCCTGAGCCGCGGACACGAGGCGGGGACGTCAAGGGGAGCGCCGCCCGACGCCCGGCCGGGCCCGGCCCGCCCCTCCGGCGACTTTCGGCCCCCGTCCCGGA
>NZ_JBPQTV010000576.1:0-1843 GCF_051386515.1 Streptomyces sp. URMC 123
GGGTGCGTGGGGTGCTCGTAGATCTCGTGCTCCGTGCCCAGTTCGGCGAAGCGCCCCAGGTACATCACCGCCACCCGCTGCGAGAAGTGCCGCACCACCGCCAGGTCGTGGGCGATGAAGACGAAGGCGATGCCCAGCTCGCGCTGGAGGCGCTGGAGGAGGTTGACCACCTGGGCCTGGATCGAGACGTCGAGCGCCGAGACCGGCTCGTCGGCGACGATCAGCCGCGGCTTCAGCGCGAGCGCCCGGGCCACCCCGATGCGCTGGCGCTGGCCGCCGGAGAACTCGTGCGGGAAGCGGTTGTAGTGCTCGGGGTTGAGGCCGACGGTCTCCAGCAGCTCGCGCACCCGCCGCTCGCGCCCGCCGGGCGGGTCGATCCCGTTGATCTCCATCGGGCCGCCGATGATGGAGCCGACGGTGTGCCGGGGGTTGAGCGAGGAGTACGGGTCCTGGAAGATCATCTGGATCTCGGACCGGATGGGCGCCAGCTGCCGGCGCTTGGCGTGGGTGATGTCCTGGCCGGCGTACGAGATGGTGCCGGCGGTCGGCTCCATCAGCCGGGTGAGCAGTCGGCCGGTGGTGGACTTGCCGCAGCCGGACTCGCCGACCAGGCCGAAGGTCTCGCCGACGCCGACCGTCAGGTCGATGCCGTCGACGGCCTGCACGGCGCCCACCTTCCGTTTCACCGGGAAGCCGCCCATGATCGGGAAGTGTTTGGTCAGCCCCCGCGCGACCATGAGGGGCTCGGGGGCCGCCCCCTGAGCCGGGCGCGGCGCGGGCAGGGTGCTGGGGTGCTCGGTCATGACGTCGTCCCTCCCCGGCCGGCCCCGGCCGACCGCCCGAGTCGCCGTTTGCGCTCGGCGTCCAGATGACAGGCCGCCCCCCGCCCCGGGGGCAGCACCGGCCGCTCGTCGGCGCACCGGGTGCCGCCCACCTCGGCGGTGAAGGCGCAGCGCGGGTGGAAGGGGCAGCCCACGGGGACGGCGAGGAGGTTGGGCGGCAGGCCCTTGATCGCGTACAGCTCCTGGCCCTTGCGGTCCAGGCGCGGGATGGAGTCGAGCAGGCCGCGGGTGTACGGGTGGGCCGGGCTCCTGTAGAGCTCACGCACCGGCGCCGTCTCCACGATCCGGCCGGCGTACATCACCGCGATCTTGTCGGCGACGTCGGCCACCACGCCCAGGTCGTGGGTGATCAGGATCAGGCCCATGCGCAGCTCCCGCTGGAGCTCGGCGAGCAGGTCCATCACCTGGGCCTGGACGGTCACGTCCAGGGCGGTCGTCGGCTCGTCCGCGATGATCAGGTCCGGCTCCAGGGCCATCGCCATCGCGATCATGATGCGCTGGCGCATGCCGCCGGAGAACTGGTGCGGATAGTCGTTGACCCGCTGCCTGGCGGCCGGGATGCGCACCCGGTCCATCAGCTCGACGGCCCGCTCCTTCGCCTTCCGCCGGGAGAGCCCGCGGTGCACACGGAACATCTCGCCCAGCTGATAGCCGACGGTGAGCACGGGGTTCAGGGCCGACAGCGCGTCCTGGAAGATCATCGCCATGCGCGCGCCGCGGATGGCCCGGCGCTCCCGGGCGCCGAGCGTCAGCAGGTCCCGGCCCTGGAAGAGCACCTGTCCCCCGGTGACGCGGCCGGGCGGCGAGTCCAGGATGCCCATGACGGCCTGGGCGGTGACCGACTTGCCGGAGCCGGACTCGCCCAGCACGGCCAGGGTCTCGCCCGCGGCGACGCTGTAGCTCACCCCGTTCACGGCCTTGGCCACCCCGTCCCGGGTGCGGAACTCCACGTGCAGGTCGCGGACCTCCAGCAGGGGCGCGGCGGGCTCGGGGGCGGGGGC
>NZ_JBPQTV010000577.1:0-1811 GCF_051386515.1 Streptomyces sp. URMC 123
CTCCGCCCCCTCCGCCTCTTCCGCGGCCGCGCCCCCCGCCCGGCTCCGCTTCGCCTCCCGCACGCTGTTCTCCAGGGCCGCCATCAGGTCGATGACCTTGCCCGGCCGCTCGCGGACCACCGTGGTCGGCTCGGTGCCCTCCAGCTTGGCCTCGACCAGCTCCTCGACCGCCTCGCGGTACTCGTCGTGCAGCGACTCCAGGTCGATGTCGCCGAGGGCGTTCATCAGCGTGTCCGCCAGGTCCAGTTCGGCGTCGCGGATCTTCACGTCCGCGTCCGGCGCCACCCCGGCCGACGAGCGGATCTCGTCCGGCCACAGCATCGTGTGCATCGCCAGCGCGTCGTCCACCACGCGCAGCATGCCCAGCGTCTCCCGGCCCCGCAGCGCCAGCTTGGCGACGGCGACCTTCTCGCTGCGCTTGAGCGCCTCCCGCAGCAGCACGTACGGCTTGGCGGCCGCGGCCCCGTCGGCGGCCAGGTAGTACGAGCGGTCCAGCTGGAGCGGGTCGATCTCGTCGGCCGGCACGAAGGCGAGGATCTCGATGGTCTTGGCGGTCGGCAGCGGCAGGGAGGCGAGGTCGGCGTCGGTGAGCTGGACCGTGGTGCCGTCGGGGGCCGGATAGCCCTTGGAGATCTCCTCGGAGGGCACCTCGGTGTCCTCCAGCTCGCACACCTTGCGGTAGCGAATGCGGCCGCCGTCGGGCGCGTGCACCTGGTGGAAGGAGACCGAGTGGTTCTCGGTGGCGCCCACCACCTTGATCGGGATGCTGACCAGGCCGAAGGAAATGGACCCTTTCCAGATGGATCGCATGATCAATCCCTTTCGTGCACGTTGGTGCGCCTTCGTGCCGTTTCGTGGGACTCTCATGGTATGTCGCCGATCACGGAGGTGGAGGGGCGGCGCGTGCCGCTGAGCAACCTCGACAAGGTCATCTATCCGGGCGGGTTCACCAAGGGCGAGGTGGTGCACTACTACGCCGTCACCGCCGAACCGCTGCTCGCCCACCTCCGCGACCGCCCGCTGTCCTTCCTGCGCTTCCCCGACGGCCCCGAGGGGCAGCGGTTCTTCGCCAAGAACGTGCCGCCCGGTACGCCCGAGTGGGTGAGGGTCGCGGAGGTCCCCCGCTCCGCCGCCCGCACCACCGAACAGGTGGTCGTCCAGGACCTGCCCTCGCTGATCTGGGCCGCCAACCTGGTCACCGAGTTCCACACCCCGCAGTGGACCGTCCAGCGGCCGGCCCGGGCCGACCGGCTGGTCCTCGACCTCGACCCCGGCCCGCCCGCCACCGTCGTCGACTGCTGCGCCGTCGCCCTCTGGCTGCGCGAGCGCCTCGCCGCCGACGGCCTCACCGCCCTCGCCAAGACCTCCGGGGCCAAGGGCCTGCATCTGCTCGCGCCGATCACCCCGGTCCCCTCGGAGCGGGCGACCGCGTACGCCAAGTCCCTCGCCCAGGAGGCCGAGCGGGCCCTGCCCGACCTCGTCGTCCACCGCATGGCCCGCGCCCTGCGCCCCGGCCGCGTGTTCGTCGACTGGAGTCAGAACGCCGCGGCGAAGACCACCGCCACCCCGTACACCCTGCGCGCGTGGCCCGAGCCCACCGTCTCCGCCCCCGTCACCTGGGAGGAGATCACCGACTGCGCCGACCCCGCCGAACTCGTCGTCCTCGCCGACGACATGGCCGGCCGGCTGCGCGCGCACGGGGACATCCTCGCCCCGCTCAACGACCCCGCGAGCGCCCGCCGACCCGCCGACTCTTCGGACCTCCGGCCCGCTGAACGGCACCGCGCGGGCGCGCCGGGCCGGGGTCAGTC
>NZ_JBPQTV010000578.1:0-1794 GCF_051386515.1 Streptomyces sp. URMC 123
CCTGCCGCAGCATGGACCGCGCCGCGCCGCGCCGCGCCGTGCCGTGCCATGTCGTGCCCGCGCCCGTGCCATGTCGCGCCGAGCCGAGGCCGGGCGAGCGGCCGGCACGCATCCGGCACCTCGCACGGAAAGGGCGGGCATGCAGCGTTGGGCGGACCCGCACAGAGGCGTGGAGACGGTGTGGGCGCTGCCCTGCCCCCGGCTGCGCCCCATGGTCCACCGCTATCGCGGCCATCGGCTGGCACTGGACCGGCCCAGACGGCGGCTCGAACTCCCCTCGGGCGCGATCACGCTCGTCCTGGGTTTCGAGGGCGAGCTGCGGGTCTCGGACGTGGCCGGCGCGGTCGCCGGCCTTGAGGGGCCCTCGGACGCGTCGCGCGCGCCGGCTCGCAGGTCGCTGCTGTCCCCGCTGCGCACGCGGGGCTCCGTCGGGGAGCACAGCGGCCGGCTCCACGGCATGGAGGTGGTTCTCGCGCCCTGGGCGGCCTTCGGCCTGTTCGGGGTGGCCATGCACGAGTGGGACGAAGGCATCGTCGACCCCCGCGAGCAGCTCGGCCAGCGCGTCGACGAACTGACGGACGCGCTGAGCGCGCTCACCGACTGGCGGGAGCGGTTCGAGCTGCTCGACACGGTCCTCGCGCAGTGGGCGGAGCGGGGGCTCGCCTGCTCGCCGCGCGTCCTCTGGGCCTGGAACGAGCTGTGTCGTACGGGGGGAGCGGTGCCCATTCGCCGGCTCGCCGCCCGGACGGGCTGGGGCTGGCGGCAGTTCGACAGCCGCTTTCGGGAGCAGATCGGGCTGCCGCCCAAGTCGGCGGCGCGCATCCTGCGGCTGCGCCGCGCGCTGCGTCTGCTCTCCCATGGGCGTTCGCCGGCCCAGACCGCGATCATCTGCGGCTTCTCCGACCAGGCGCATTTCAGCCGGGAGACGAAACGGATGACGGGCTACTCGCCCGGCCGGCTGCTCAGCGCCCGCGCGTGCCTGGCCCAGGCCCCGGCGGCCGACGACCGGATGGAGGGCGAGGTCACCAGCGTGCTGCTCGCCACGTGAACCCGTACGGCGCCTGACCCCGCGGGCCACGTGAACCCGTACGGCGCCCGAACCCGTACGGCGCTTGAGACCGCACGGCATCCGGGCCCGCGCCGCGCCTGAACCCGCGCTGCCAATTTCTTCAAGACCGCCCCGGGGCGCGTGAAGAGAATGGAGGCGGGTCCTCAACCGGCATCGCGTCCGGGGGAGGGGGACCGACCCGCGATGGGTAGGCGTGCCGCCGTGCCGGTGAACCCGGTGCGGTACGGCACAGGGGACATCGCGGAACCGGGCGGCGCACGCTCCTGTGTCGGGGGGACGGGGGCGGTGCCGCCCACCCTCGTTCGGGCCGTTCCTCGTTCCGGTCGGCCCGCGCCGCTTCCCTCTAGGGCGCCCGGAACCGCAGCCCCCTGGGGGTCGCGTGGAAGCCGGCCGCCTCCAGCAGCCGGGAGAAGGGTGAGCCGAGCACGGGTGAACCGTTGACGCGCTCGACCGTGAGCGTCCCCACCGCCCCCGACGCGGCCGCCTGGACGAGCGCCTCCGTGGCGGCCGACTGCCGGGGGTCGTCCTCGGGCGCCTTCGAGCCCGCCGTGGGCCAGGCGAGCAGCGTCTTGCCGCCGCGCTCCACGTAGAGGGCCAGCTCCCCGTCGACCAGCACCACCAGCGCGCCGGCCTTGCGGCCCGGCTTGTGGGCGGCGCCGGTGGGCGGCTCGGGCCACGGCAGGGCGGCCCCGTACGCGTTCGCCGGGTCCGCGGCGGCCAGCACC
>NZ_JBPQTV010000579.1:0-1778 GCF_051386515.1 Streptomyces sp. URMC 123
GTACCCACGGGCGCGACGTGATGTCCGCGCCCGTGGGTACATGGTGGTCATGAACCGCATCGGCACCCACCGCCCCCCGCGCGTCCCCTTCGCCCAGCGCCTGCGCGAACGCGACATCGCCGCGTTCCACACCGTGGCGGCCCGGCACTGGCCGGGGGCCGACCGGGTGCTGCCCCGGCTCAGCCGCAGTGCCAATCACGGGCTGCTGTGGTTCGGCGCGGCCGCCGCCATGTGGGCGCTGGGCGGTCCGCGGGGCCGGCGCGCGGCGGTGCGCGGCGTGGCGTCGCTCGCGCTCGCCTCCGCGACCGTCAACACGGTGGCGAAGCGGTCGGTGCGCCGGGACCGGCCGATGCTGGACGCGGTGCCGCTGATCCGCCGGCTGGCCCGGCAGCCGATCACCACGTCCTTCCCGTCGGGGCACTCCGCCTCGGCGGCGGCCTTCGCGGTGGGCGCGGCGCTGGAGTCGCGGCGGCTGGGCGCGGCCCTGGCGCCGGTGGCCGCGTCGGTGGCGTTCTCCCGTGTCTACACCGGGGTGCACTACCCGAGCGACGTGCTCGCGGGCGCGGCGCTGGGGGCGGGGGCGGCGTTCGCGGTGCGCGGCATGGCTCCGTCCCGCTCACAACTGCCGCCCCCGGCGCGGCCCCGCGCGGACGCGCCGGCACTGCCGGACGGGGACGGGCTGATCGTGGTGGTCAACCCGGCGTCCGGGGTGCAGCCGCAGTTCGGCGACCCGGTGCGGGTGCTGCGCACGGCACTGCCGAAGGCCGAGGTGGTGCTGTACGAGCCGGAGGCGGGGCCGCTGCCGGAGGTGCTGTCCCAGGCGGCGCGGGAGGCGGCGCGCTGCGGTGGGGCGCTGGGTGTGTGCGGCGGCGACGGCACGGTGAACGCGGCGGCGACGACGGCGCTGCGCCACGATGTGCCGCTGGCCGTGCTGCCCGGTGGCACGTTCAATCACTTCGCCGCCGATCTCGGGGTGGAGACCGTGCTGGACGCCTGCCAGGCGGTGGCGGCGGGCACGGCCGTCCGCGTCGACCTGGGGCGGCTGACCCCGGAGACGCCGTTCGGGACGCCGTCGCCGGACGAGCGGGCGTACTTCCTCAACACCTTCAGCATCGGCTCGTACCCCGATCTCGTACGGCTGCGGGAGCGGTGGTCGCCACGGATCGGCGGCCCGGCGGCGAGCGTGCTGGCGACGGTGCGGGTGCTGCGCACGGCGCGGCCGGTGCGGGCCTGGGTGGACGGGCGGCGGCACTCCATGTGGCTGCTGTTCGTGGGCAACGGCACGTATCGCAGCGTGGGGGTGGCGCCGGTGCGCCGCTTCGACCTGGCGGACGGCCTGCTGGACGTGCGGATCGCGCACGCGGGCCGGTTCGCCCGCACCCGGCTGATGGCGGCCGGCCTGGCGGGCCTGCTGCGGCGCTCGCCGGTCTACGCGACGGGCCGGCCCCGCCAGGTGCGGGTCTCCGGGCTGCCGAACGGTACGCACATGGCGTACGACGGCGAGGTGCGGCCGGCGCCGTCCGGGCTGCTGATCGACAAGGTGGAGGAGGCGCTGACGGTGTACCGGCCGGTGTGGAACCAGCCGGAGAGCGTGACGCCGCTGGCGGAGTGAGGTGAGCGGGCGGGGTCCACGGCCCGGTGACACGAGCCGGTTCGGGGGAAGGGTGCGGGACCGGCGGAGAGGAGGCGGGGGCGCGGCCTAGGGAGTGTCTTCAAAGTAGCGTCGTCCGCCCGGAGGGCGGGCCTGGCGGCGTCTGGTGCGTGCGATCGCAAGGCGG
>NZ_JBPQTV010000580.1:0-1769 GCF_051386515.1 Streptomyces sp. URMC 123
ACGGGCTGACCGGTCTCGTCGGCAACACCCCGGTGCTCAGGGTCTCCGAGCCCCTGGCTCCGGCCGGCCGCGGCTTCTGGGCCAAGCTGGAGGGGCTCAACCCCGGCGGCATCAAGGACCGCCCCGGGCTGCACATGGTCGAGCGGGCCCGTGCCCGCGGCGACCTGCGGCCCGGCGGCATGATCGTCGAATCCACGAGCGGCACCCTGGGACTGGGCCTGGCCCTCGCCGGCATGGTCCACGGCCACCCCGTCACACTGGTCACCGACCCGGGGCTGGAGCCGTCCATGACCCGGCTGCTGACCGCGTACGGGGCACGGGTCGATGTCGTCGCCGAGGCGCATCCGACCGGTGGCTGGCAGCAGGCCCGGCGCGACCGCGTCCACGAGCTGCTGGCCGAGCACACCGGCTCGTGGTGCCCCGACCAGTACCACAACCCCGACAACGTCGCCGCCTACACCCCGCTCGGCCTCGAACTGGCCGCGCAGCTCGGCCATGTCGACGTTCTGGTGTGCAGCGTCGGCACGGGCGGCCACTCCGCGGGGATCTCCCGGGTGCTGCGCCGGCTCTACCCCGAACTGCGCCTGGTCGGCGTGGACACCATCGGGTCCACCATCTTCGGCCAGCCCGCCCGCGGTCGGCTGATGCGGGGCCTCGGCTCCAGCATCTACCCCCGCAACGTCGCCTACGACACCTTCACCGAGGTCCACTGGGTGGCCCCGGGCGAGGCCGTGTGGGCCTGTCGGCGGCTGGCGGCCTCCCACTACGCCACCGGGGGCTGGAGCGTCGGGGCGGTCGCCCTGGTGGCCGGCTGGCTGGCGGGCACGCTGCCGCCCGAGACCCGTATCGCGGCCGTCTTCCCCGACGGCCCCCAGCGCTACCTCGGCACGGTCTACGACGACGCGTACTGCGCCGCCCACGGCCTGCTCGACGTCGAACCGGCCCAGGCGCCGGACGAGTTGGCGCACCCCCGGGACGCCGAGGTGACGCGCTGGACGCGCTGCGCCACCGTCGTCGACCCGCTGGCCGACGGCCGCGGAGCCGAGCGATGACACCGACCAATCCGATCGCGCGCACGCGCACCATCGACCGCTCCACCCGCCTGCTGATGGTCAATCAGTTCACCATCAATCTGGGCTTCTACATGCTGATGCCCTATCTGGCGCAGCATCTGGCCGGCACGCTCGGACTGGCCGCCTGGACCGTCGGGCTGATCCTGGGCGTGCGCAACTTCAGCCAGCAGGGCATGTTCTTCTTCGGCGGCACCCTGGCCGACCGGCTCGGCTACAAACCCATGATCATCGCTGGGCTGGTGCTGCGGACGGCGGGTTTCGCCGTATTGGGGCTCGTGGACTCCCTGCCGGCCCTGCTGGCGGCCTCCGCGGCCACAGGACTGGCGGGCGCCCTGTTCAACCCGTCCGTACGGGCCTATCTCGCGCAGAGTTCGGGTGATCGGCGGGTGGAGGCGTTCGCCCTGTTCAACGTGCATTACCAGGCCGGCATTCTGCTCGGGCCCCTGGTGGGCGTCGCGCTGACCGGGGTGAGCTTCCGGTTGACCTGTCTGGTGGCCGCCTCGGTCTTCGCGGTCCTGTCGCTGGTCCAGATGCGCGCCCTGCCGCCCGCGCACGCGCCGACGGCCCCGACCGCCACGGCGTCCGGCACCAGTTCTGCGGCCGGAACCGGAGCGTCCGCCCCCGGAGCCGTACGAACGCAGTGGCGCACGGTCGTCGGAAACCGCCCCTTCCTGCTGTTCTCCACCGCGATGATCG
>NZ_JBPQTV010000581.1:0-1734 GCF_051386515.1 Streptomyces sp. URMC 123
GTCACCGGCCCGCCCCCACCCCCACCGGCACGGGGGCGGGCGAGCGTCGGCCCGGCGAGGGCGGGGCGGTCGGCACCGGCTCGGGCGGCCCTCCCGCCGTGGTCCCGGACGAGGGCGAGGGGCCGACCTTGCGCACCTCGTCGCCCCGGAAGGCGAGCGCGCGCTGGTCCTCGTCCCAGCCGAAGATCGACCGGGTCTCGTAGCCGGCCTGCACGGTCGGCTCGCGCACGATCAGGTCCCGGCCCGCGACCTCGATGGAGAGCGGGGTGACGACGGTGGACAGAATCCTGGTCAGCCTTCCGTGGTCGAGCGTGTACGCGCGCAGGGACAGCTGGGCGCCGAACTCCCCGCTCAGATCGATCCCGAGGATGAGATCGTCCCGGCCGTCGCCGGTCAGGTCGTGGTACTGGGCCGGGCGCAGCGGGCACCCCGCCGCCGGCGCCCCGGAGGCGTCGGCCGTGCAGCGGCCGATCCGCCGCCGGGTCTCCTCGTCGAGCGCGTCGGCGCCGCTGACCTGGCCGGCGGACGCCTTCACCTCGGCCTTGACCACGTCCAGCGGCCGGACGTCGCGAATGTTCCCCGAGGCGACGGTGGCGACCCCGGGCACGGGGTCGGCGTTGGGCTCCACGTGCGGGGCCGCCGG
The DNA here is from genome assembly GCF_051386515.1 of Streptomyces sp. URMC 123. Lineage (NCBI taxonomy): Bacteria > Bacillati > Actinomycetota > Actinomycetes > Kitasatosporales > Streptomycetaceae > Streptomyces > Streptomyces sp. URMC 123. The sequence goes on from NZ_JBPQTV010000581.1 coordinate 644, forward strand.
CACGGTGGCGGCCTTGCGCTCGGGCCAGAGCCGGGCGGGGGCGGAGGCGGTGACCGTGGGCCCGGCGGAGCGGACCTCGGCGGGGGAGCCGCAGCCGGAGAGACAGAGGGCGGCGCCGGGCAGCACGGTCAGGGGGAGGAGGGCGGCGAGCAGGAACCGCCGCCGGGCGCCCTGGCGAGGGGGCCGAGGGGACCGTACGGGGCCGGTGGGCGCCGTCGGGGCGGCACCGGCGTACGGGGTCTCGGCCGGGTCGGCGTACGACGTCCCGGCCGGGCCGGTGGACATCCGCGGCCGGCGCGGGGCCGGCGGCAGAGAGCGGAACGAGGACAAGAACCCAGGACCCCCAGGCGCGGTGAGACCCCCGGCGCGCCCGGGCCGCGTCTGCCCGCCCGGGCCGCCGGTGACCCCTCGGTCACATCGCGAGGTGATCACTTCACGAGGTCGGCGTGGATGATGATGACGTTGTCGGCGCGGTGGCCGCCGGCGGGCCGGCCGCCGCGGGTGAGCGGCCTCGGCCGGAGCCCGGCCGGCCGCTCGGTACTGCCGTAGACCTTATCGGGCGGGAAGTCCTTCTTGTCCACCTGCTCGATTCCGTGCCGATCGGAGGCCGGTCGCCCCGACGCTAGACGCCCGGTGTCGCGGTCGTTCGACGGCCGCGTAACAGTGGGCCGTAGGGGACCCCGCGACGGCGTAACCGGTTGAACCGGCAACGAACCCGCGGCATCTCATCCGTCCGGCCGCCGGAGCGTTCCGCGGGCGCTCCCCGGGTGCCCCCGGGTGATCCCAGGGCGCGCTCCCCGGGCGGTCCTCCGCGAAAAGCCCAGGTGGTGAGAGCCTGGGTACAGGGGCTCGTCATTTCGGGAGTGAGTCCGATGGCAGTGAGCATGCATGTCGTCTGGAGCACGGTGGAGCCCGGCCGCGTGATCTACGAGACGCACGCGATCGAGACCGTGGCCGACGACGACGGTGTCCACGCGACCGTCAACAGCAAGACCTACGAGGTCCCCCTGCGCAGCCGTGCCCAGGCGGAAATGATCGCGGCGGAGGACGGCTACGACCTCCGCCGCGAGGGCGACGCGTGGAACAGCCTC
>NZ_JBPQTV010000582.1:0-1729 GCF_051386515.1 Streptomyces sp. URMC 123
GGTACGGGGGTGGGGGCTCGCGGCGTCGGGGGCGGCGCTTTCGTCGGTCAGCGGGCCAGGGTCGCGTAGACCGCCGTCGCGCTGGCCAGGAGGCCGGTGAGGGCCACCAGGGAGGGGAGCGGCCAGCGGGAGCGCTCCAGGGCGTCCAGGCGGGCCTCGTGGTCCGCCAGTTGGCGGTCGGTCTGGTCGCTGCGCTGGACCAGCAGCGCGAGGGAGCCGTCCACCCGGGCGAAACCGGCCTCGACCGTGCCCCGCAGCCGCTCCAGTTCCAGGGCGACCGCAGCCGCGTCGGAGGGGGCCTGCTCGTTCACGCGCCGCCCCCGCGCTCCCCGGGCCCCGGCCCGGCACCCGCGCCCGCACCCGTATCCGCCCCCGGGTCGCCGGCCGGGTCCGCACGGAAACCGAAGGCCCGTGGCACCGGGCGTTCCTCCTCCTCGCGTTCCTCCTCCGCGATGAGCCGGCGCAGCTCGCCGTCGCCCGTTTCCGGCCCCGGCGGCGCGGTGCGCAGCCACGCGGGCAGCAGTGCCTGCACGCCCGGCAGGGCCATGACCCGCGTGAGCGCGCCCGCCGCGGCGAGCGCCCCGGCGACCCACGGCAGGGTGGCGGGCAGCCCCGCCGCGTCGACGACGGCGGGCAGCAGCAGCGCGATGGCCACCGCCGTCTGGAACACCGTGCGCGCCGTGCGCTTGGCGGCCTCTGACATGGATGGACCTCCTCGACCCATCGATCCGGTTCCCTCGGTCTCAGCCGCTGCGCGGCACCCGCAGCCGGTCCCAGCTCACCGGGCCCGGGATGCCGTCCGCGTCGGCGCCGCCGTAACCGAGCTTCTGCTGCCACCGCTGGTACGACCGGCGGTCGGCGTCGGTCCAGCGCGGCCCCGGGCCGACCTCGTACCGGCCGCAGCCCTCCGCCACCAGGCGCCGGCCCATCGCCGTGACGATCGCGCTCTCGCGCCCGGGGGCGAAGAACTCGGCGCCGGGGAAGGGCTCGTACGCCGCGGGCTCGGCCGGCCGCTGCGGACGCGGCTCCGGCCGGGCGCCGGGGTCGCCCTGGAGGCGGGCGGCTATCCGGTCCCGCATGCCGGGCATGGAGAAGGACGGGTCGATCTTGCGGGTCGTCCACTCCTTGTGGCCGATGACGCTCGCCGGCGTCCAGCCGTGGGCGCGGCAGACGGCCGCAGCGATCCGCTCGACGGCGTCGAGCTGCGCGTCCGGGTACGGGTCCCGGCCGTCGCCGAGGTTCTCGATCTCGAAGCCGTAGAAGTGCGTGTTGCCGTCGAGTGCGTCGGGGCCGGGGCGGGCGGGCGTGGGGCCCTCCGCCCGCACCGCCTCGTACGCGGCGCGCGAGCCCTTGCCGGCGTGGTTGGTGCGCCCGTACCCGACGAGGTGGACCGTGCCGTCCTTGGCGATGACGCCGATGCACAGCGGTCCGGGCAGCCCGCTCATGCCGTCCTGGCAGAGCTCGACGCTGTCACGGCCGGCGGTGTGATGCAGCATCACGCCGTTGACGGGGCCCCAGGGGCCCATGTGGTTGCGGTTGTGCGTGCGCCAGCCGTCGTGTTCGACGACCGACACGCCCTCGGCGCGCAGGGCGCGGGCGAAGGCGTCGGCGGACAGGGGTGTGGCCATGGTGTGCTCCCGACATGACGGACGAAATGGCGAGCGAATGGTGAGCGAATGACGAGCGAAACGACGAAGCCCCGGCCGGGCGGCGCGGGGCGGGGGCGGGG
>NZ_JBPQTV010000583.1:0-1709 GCF_051386515.1 Streptomyces sp. URMC 123
GGTCGGTGCGCTTCCTGCTGTCGGCCCTCAACGCCTTCACCGACGACCGGGCCGCCGCTGAGTGCCCCCGCCCCCGGCGCCGTCGCGGCCGGCGCTCAGTTCCGTCCCAGCGCCCTGCGGATCGGGGCGGTGCGCTGCTCCGGCTCGGCCGCGTCCCGGTCCAGCCGGAGCGCGAGCGCGGGGCAGCGGCGCACGGCACGCTGCGCGAGCCCCCGGAGATGCACGGGGACGGGCGTGTCGGCGAGGGCCGGGTAGCCGTCGGGGCCGAGCCGGATCAGCTCGGGCACCACGCCGGCGCACAGCCCGTGGCCCTCGCACAGCGTCCAGTCCACCGCGAGCCGCTCGCCGCTGGGCACCCCCTCGTCGCGCTGTCCGGGCGAGGGCAGCGGCAGCACGCCCGCCGTGGGCCGGCCGCAGCCGCCGCTGAGGACGTGGGCGGCCAGGTCGTCGGTGAAGGCGTTGAGGGCCGACAGCAGGAAGCGCACCGACCCGTCCGGGTGTTTGCACGCCCCCCGCCCCCGTACGGCCTGGGTGACCTGGCGCAGGGCCTCCAGCGCCGTACGGCCGCCGCCGCCCAGGACGTCCGAGAGGCCGGCCGCGGCGGCGGGCAGGCCCAGCCGGCACGGCCCGCACTGGCCCGCGGTCTCGGCGGCCAGCCAGTGCGCCACCCGCAGGCTCTCCCCGAGCGGGCAGGTGTCCGTTCCGATCGGCAGCAGGGCCCCCGCGCCGAGCGCCCCGCCGGCGGCGGCCAGCGCCTCCCGGGAGACCACGGCGCCGTGCGCGGCCACCGCGTCGATCCAGCTGCCGTGGTAGCCGCCGGTGAGCACGCCCTGGGGCACCTGGGGCGCCCCGCACAGCTCCAGCACGTAGCGCAGCGGCACCCCGCTGGGCACCTCCAGCACCATGGGCCGGGCCACCGAGCCGGAGACGGTCAGCATCAGGGTGCCCGGCTCGCCCGGTATCCCGGTGTTGCCGTAGCGCTGGGCGCCCAGGCGCGCGGCGATGGCCAACTGGGCGTAGGTCTCCGTGTTCGACAGCAGGGTGGGGGCGTTGCCCACGCCGGAGTCGGAGGCCCGTACCCGCCGTCCCGGGGGCAGCGGGGGGCCGCCGTTCGCCGCCCGGATCAGCGCGGACGCCTCCCCGGAGACCATGCGCTCGGGGGTGCGCACCACCCGCGCGCGCAGTGCGCGCCCGCGCCGGTCGGTCAGCCCGCGCTCCGCCAGCGCCTCCCGTACGGACGCCTCGGTGGAGTCCCGGGTGACGCCGATGACCAGGGTGCGCGCGCCCAGGGCCTCGGCCGCGAGCAGAGCTCCGTCCAGCATCAGATGGGGGGCCCGGCACAGCAGAACGGTGTCCTTGCGGCAGGCCGGTTCGCCCTCGCTGCCGTTGACCACCACCACGGGCCGCACGCCCCGCCGGATCGCCGACTTCGCGACGGCGCGCAGCTTCCGCCCGAAGGGGAAGCCGGCCCCGCCGCGGCCCCGCAGGGCCACCCCCTCGGCCAGTTCTGCCAGCTGCTCGCCGCCCAGCGGGGCGAGGGGGCCGTGCACCTTGAGGTGCATCTCCAGGTCGAGCCGGTGGACGAGGTCGAAGCCGGAGGTGAGCTGGGGGAGGCCGACCACCCGGACCTCGGGGACGTCGGGAAGGGTCGCGTTCATGGCCGCTCTCCTGCGGGCTGGTGCCACGGTTCACCGGGCGAGGGCGGGTGG
>NZ_JBPQTV010000584.1:0-1708 GCF_051386515.1 Streptomyces sp. URMC 123
CGACCCGCTGCGCCCACCGCTCCACGGCGTACGAGCTGTCCACGTCCAGCAGCCCCGGCAGCGCCGAGGTGCCGTCGTACCGCAGGAAGAGCGTGCCCAGCAGGATGAAGAACAGTCCCGAGAGCAGCGAGGTGGTGTGCAGCTCCAGGCGGCCCAGGCGCAGGGCGCGGCCGCGCAGCCAGCGGCGGCCGCCCAGGTCGAACCGCTCCCACAGCAGGGCGAGCAGGAACAGCGGGACCGCCATGCCGAGCGCGTAGACGGCCAGCAGGGCGCCCCCGTACACCGGGCTGCCGCCGACCGCCGCCACGGTGAGCACGCTGCCCAGGATCGGGCCCGCGCAGAAGCCGGCCAGGCCGTAGACCGCGCCCAGGGCGTACACGGAGAACGCGGTCGTCGGCCGGATGCGGCCGGAGGCCTCCTGGAGGCGGCGCGAGGCGAAGCCGAGGCCGAGGATCTGGGCGACCCCCAGCGCGATGATCAGCCAGCCGCCGGCCAGCACGAGCTGGGCGCGGTGGCCGACGAAGAGCCGGCCGGCGAACGACCCGGCGGCGCCCAGCGGCACCAGCGTGGTCGCCAGGCCCAGATAGAAGATGCCGGTGCGGGCGAGCAGCCGGGAGGCACGGTCGACGGAGTACGCGAAGAAGGCCGGCAGCAGAAGGGCGCTGCACGGGCTGAGCAGGGCGAGCAGCCCGCCGAGGAAGGCCGCGAGATAGCCGATGCCGCCGGTCATCGGGCGGCCTCCCCGCTCTCCGCGCTCTTCGCGCCCCGCGCGCTCTCCGCTCCGGACGGCGCCTTCGTCTCCGGCGCCTTCGTCTGCGGCGCCTTCTCCTGCTCCTTCGCCTTGCGCGCCGCCGCCTCGACGGCCGCGGTGAAGACCTCCTCGGGCTGGGCGCCCGCGATCGGCCGGCCGTTCACCAGGAACGAGGGGGTGCTGGTGGCGCCGAGCCCGTACGCCTCCTCCTGGTCCTTGCGCACCGCCTCCCGCGCGGCGGCGCTGTCGCGGTCGGCGTGGAACCTCTCCAGGTCCGGCACGCCCGCGGTGCGCGCCAGCTCCGCGAGCCGGTCCTTGCCGAAGCCCTTGCCCTTGGCATCGGGGTCGGCGTACGCCGCCTTGTGGAACTCCCAGAACCGGCCCTGGCGGCCGGCCGCCCAGGCGGCCCGCGCCGCGCTCTCGGAGTCCTCGCCGAAGATCGGGAAGTTGCGCCACTCGATGCGCAGGACGCCGGCGTCGACGTACTTCCGCACCAGGTCGGGCTCGGTGTCCCGGGCGAACTTGCCGCAGTAGGAGCACTTGAAGTCGGCGTACTCGATCAGAACGACGGGCGCGTCCTTCCGCCCCTGCGCCAGCGCGTCGCCCTCGTCGCGCCGGGCGAGCTTGGCCAGCTCGGGGTAGACGCCCTCGTCCGGGCCCGAGGAGACCGAGGCCGCCGCGGTGTCGTGGCTGGGCCGCTCGGAGCCGCCGGTGGCGAACTGGGACGCCACGCCGAGCAGCAGCGCGGCCGCGGCGACCGCCGCGCCGATGGCCACGCCCTTGCGGGAGGGCGTCCGCGAGGCGCCGGGCTTGCGGTTCCGCTGGGCGGGGGTCTTCCGGGCTGCGGTCTTCTGGGCGGAAGGCTTCTGGGCGGGGGTCTTCTGGGACATGGTGCTTCTCCGTGATCCGGGGTGACGAGGCGGTACGCGATGTCGCGCACACGCCAAGTCGGCGGGT
>NZ_JBPQTV010000585.1:0-1679 GCF_051386515.1 Streptomyces sp. URMC 123
CTCCCCTTCCGTTCCTCTCTCCTCATTCCCGCCTCCCCTTTTTCGCCCCGCCCTCCCTCGGCCGCTCTTTCCACCGGGCACGGATCTCTCAAGGAGTTCGCCATGGTGCTCTCGCCTTCGCCCGACGCGATCGCCGTCGTGGGCACCGCCTGCCGGTTCCCGGGCGGTGTCGCGGACCTGGACGCGCTGTGGACGGCGCTCATGGAGGGCCGCGACCCGATCGGGGAGGTCCCGCCCGACCGGTTCGACGCGGCTCGCTGGCACGACCCCGATCCGCGCCGCCCCGGCAAGGCGTACACCCTCGCCGGCGGCTTCCTGGAGGACATCCACGGCTTCGACGCCGGCTACTTCCGCATGTCGCCGCGCGAGGCGAGCCGCATGGACCCGCAGCAGCGGCTGGTGCTGGAGATGTCCGTCGAGGCCCTCGACAACGCCGGCATCCCCGCCGAGGCGCTCGCCGGCTCGGACACGGCGGTGTACGTCGGCGCCTCCAGCCAGGGGTTCGCCTTCCACCAGGGGCTGCACCTGCGGTCGACCGACGCGTACACCATGACCGGCAGCGCCGCCTCCAACATCGCCAACCGGGTGTCCCACTTCCTGGATCTGCGCGGCCCCAGCCTCGTCGTGGACACCGCCTGCTCCTCCTCGCTCGTGGCGCTGCACCACGCCTGCGAGGCGCTGCGCGCCGGCCGCTGCCGGACGGCGCTGGCGGCCGGTGTCCACGCGCTGCTGAGCCCCTACGAGTTCGTCGGCTTCGCCAAGGCGTCGATGCTCTCGCCCACCGGGCGCTGCCGCACCTTCTCCGCCGACGCCGACGGATACGTCCGCTCCGAGGGCGGCGGTCTGGTCGTCCTCAAGCCGCTGCGCGAGGCGCTCGCCGACGGCGACACCGTGCGCGCGGTCGTCCTGGCCAGCGGCGTCAACACCGACGGGCGCACCACGGGGCTCGCCCAGCCCAGCGCCGACGCCCAGGAGGCCCTGCTGCGCGCGGTGTACGAGTCGGCCGGCATCGCCCCCGACGACCTCTCCTATCTGGAGATGCACGGCACCGGCACCCCCGTGGGCGACCCGGTGGAGTGCCGGGCCGTCGGGCGCGCGCTCGGCGCCCGGCGCACCGGCGGGCGGGCGCTGGTCGTGGGGTCGGTCAAGAGCCACCTCGGGCACCTGGAGCCGGCCTCCGGCGTGGCGGGGCTGCTCAAGGCGCTGCTCGTGCTGCGGCACCGGCAGGTGCCCGCGAATCTGCACGCCGAGCCGCTCAACCCGGCCCTCGACTTCGACGCGTGGAACCTCGCCCCGGCCCTGCGGACGGCCCCCCTGACCGTGCCGGCCGGCGGCCGCGCCGTCGCCGGGGTGAACTCCTTCGGCTTCGGTGGCGCCAACGCGCATGTCGTCCTCATGGAGGCCCCGGCGCCCGAGGCCACGCCCGCGCCCGCTCCCGCGCCCGGCGTGGGCGCCGGGGCCCCGGTCGTGGTGCGCGCCGCCACGTCGGCCGAGGGCCCGGCGGAAGCTCCCGATCCGGGCCCGGCCCATGACCAGGGCACTGACCGGGGCCGTGACCAGGGCCCTGACCAGGACTCCGACCAGGGCCCTGAGCAGGACCGGGCCCCCGACCCCCGCGCCGGTGCACCGCTGCCCGTGATCGTCTCGGCCCGGACGCGTACCGCCGCCCTGGCCGCGGC
>NZ_JBPQTV010000586.1:0-1656 GCF_051386515.1 Streptomyces sp. URMC 123
GGCCGGGCCCGCACCAGCTCGATGCCGGGCCCGGCGACCCGTATGCCGCGCGGCAGCGCCCCGGCCCTCTCCGGGTCGCCCCCGGCGGGGAGCGTCAGTCCGTCGTGTGGAGGGTGGGGGACTTCTCGACGCGGCCGGTCACCTCGCCCAGGCCCACCCGCGTACCGTGCGGGCCCGGCGCCCAGGCGGAGATCGTCACCTCGTCGCCGTCCTCCAGCCAGGTCCGCTCCCCGTCCGGCAGGACCAGCGCGTCGCGCCCCGACCAGGTGAGCTCCAGCAGACAGCCGCGCTCCTCCGGCCGCGGGCCGCTGACCGTGCCCGACGCGAACAGATCGCCCGTGCGCAGGCTCGCCCCGTTGACCGTCATATGGGCGAGCTGCTGCGCCGCCGTCCAGTACATGGCCGAGAACGGCGGCTCGGACACCGTATGGCCGTTGATCGCCACGGTCAGCCGGAGGTCGAAGCCGCCCGGCTCCGCGGCGCCCGCGTCGTCCAGGTAGGGCAGGAGGTCGTGGGTGCGGGCCGGCGGCGCGGTGCGGGCGGCGTCGAGCGCCTCCAGCGGTGTGACCCACGCGGAGACGGACGTGGCGAAGGACTTGCCCAGGAACGGCCCCAGCGGCACGTACTCCCACGCCTGGATGTCCCGCGCCGACCAGTCGTTGACCAGGCACACCCCGAAGACGTGGTCCCGGAAGTCGCCGAGCGGCACCGGCTCGCCGGCCCGCGAGGGCGTGCCCACCACGAAGCCCACCTCCGCCTCGAAGTCCAGGCGGACCGAGGGACCGAAGACCGGCGAGGGGTCGGTCGGGGCCTTGCGCTGCCCCAGCGGCCGGACCACGGGGGTGCCCGAGACCACGACCGTGCCGGAGCGGCCGTGGTAGCCGATGGGCAGGTGCTTCCAGTTGGGGGTCAGCGGCTCGCCGTCCGGCCGGAAGATCCTGCCGACGTTGGTGGCGTGGTGCTCGCTGGCGTAGAAGTCGACGTAGTCGGCGACCTCGAAGGGGAGGTGCAGGCTGACCGCGTCCAGCGGGTGCAGGAACGGTTCGATCGCCGGGTAGCCCAGCCAGGTCCGCAGGTCGGCGCGCACGGCCGCCCACACCGCGGGGCCGGCGGCCAGCAGCGGGTTGAGCGACGGGTGGGCCAGCACGTCCGAGTGCGGCGAGCCGAGGGCGGTGGCGGCGGTGTGCGCGTCCAGGACGTGGTCGCCGTAGCGGACGCCGATGCGGCGCCGGTCCGGCTCGTCGGCGGTGCTGAAGACGCCGTAAGGGAGGTTGTGCAGGCCGAAGGGGTGGTCTTCGGCGACGGTGAGCGGCCCGGGGGCGCTCTGCGGACCGCGCGCGCTCTGCGACGCGCTCCGCGCGTTCTGGTGGCTCTGAGGGGACTGCTCGGGCATGGGTTGCTGCCTCGCCTTCCTGGTCGCCTTGGGCTCGGTGGGCTCGGGCCACAGAATGCACAGGTTACGGCCTGGTGGCGCACGGTGGGCGCGCGCCGGGGCGCGGGCGTCGGCACGTGCGACGGCGGCTCCCGGCGGGACCGTAAATATCAGGAAAACCCGTGCGGGAGGCGGAAATTCCGAAGTAGCTTCCTTGACGGGCGAGGCGGGCCGTCGGTCGGGTGTCCATCGGGGCCGGGGCGGATACACGCAGAGGTATGAGC
>NZ_JBPQTV010000587.1:0-1651 GCF_051386515.1 Streptomyces sp. URMC 123
CCCGGTACGTCGGCGTCTTCTCCGGGTTCTCCCGGCCCCTCCGACTCCGGCGCCGCGGCGGTGGACGCGGCGGGGACGACGGCCGTGGCCGTGGGCGGTACGGGGGCGGGCGCCGCGGGGGCGCCGTCCGCGGGGCCGTCGGGGTTCTCCGCGTGCAGGAGGCTGATCGCGTGCCGGCCGAGCTGGGCGACGATCCCGGCGGGCAGCCAGGACTCCGGCGCGGAGCCGTCGGCGAGGCTGTCGGCCGCGCCGGTGAGGGCCAGCACCTCGTCGAGGGAGGGGCGCTCGGCCGGGTCCTTCACCAGGCAGGGGGCTATCAGCTCGCGCAAGCCCTCGGACAGGTGGTCGAGCTCGGGCTCCTCCTCGGCGATGCGGTACATCAGCGCGTGTACACCGCTGCCGGCCGCGCCGAACGGCAGCCGGCCGCCGGCGGCGAAGGCGAGCACGGAGCCCAGGCAGAACACGTCGCAGGCGGGCGTGACGCGGCCGCCGCGGACCTGCTCGGGCGACATGAAGCCCGGGGAGCCCACGAGGGCGCCGGTGTGCGTCAGGCCGCCGTCCGCGCCGGCCTCCAGCGCGCGGGCGATGCCGAAGTCGATGACGCGGGGGCCGTCGATGGTGACCAGCACGTTGGACGGCTTGAGGTCGCGGTGGATCAGGCCGGCGGTGTGGATGTCCTTCAGGGCGGACGCCAGGCCGGCGGCCAGCACGCGGACGGAGTGCTCCGGGAGCGGGCCGTGCTGGGTGATGACGCTCTGCAGCGACGGGCCCGCGATGTAGCCGGTCGCGACCCAGGGGGTCGCGGCCTCCGTGTCGGCGTCCAGCACGGGGGCGGTCCAGGCGCCGCCGACCTGGCGGGCGGCGCGGACTTCCTGGCGGAAGCGGGTGCGGAACTCGTCCTGCTCGGCCAGGGCCGCGCGGACGAGTTTCACCGCGACGGTGCGGCCGCGGTCGGAGCGGGCGAGGTAGACCACGCCCATGCCGCCGGCGCCGAGCCTGCCGAGCAGGCGGTATGCGCCGATCCTCTGTGGATCGTCGGACCTCAACTCGTCCATTTCCGTTGCCCCCGTCGCCCCGTGCGGTTCCGAACCACCTGAGGATAGACGCGGGGCCCTCCGGGCGGGTCTGCGCGGCGACCACGTTCACGTTGCCTGTGACGTGAGCGCGTTTTCCCGCGCCTTCGGCGCGGGGGTGGGAGTTGCGGTCGTGCGCTCTGTTCGTGCGGGGGTCGGTGCCGCGCCGGGGTACCTCCTCGGCGGCGCACGTGCACCTTTGTTCTTCGGCTCTCCCTGGGGAGATGTGCGCCGCGCTGCGGGGGCACCCCGCCACGTCCCCTCGGCCCGGCATGGCGACGCGCCCGCGGTAGGGGGTGGAAAACCACAGGTGGTCACGGCCGGCCCTCGGCTTCCCGCCCATCTTCTTTTCTCCGGCGAAGCCGGAGCCGTCTGTGAGCAGCAGGTCGCGATCACGGCTCAGCCAGGCACGCAGAGCGCGTAGAACCCCCCACCCCGCTTTGTGCGCCCCGACCGGCCGGAGGGGACGTAGCGGGGTGCCCCCGCAGCGCGGCGCACGAGACGGCGAGAAAGCCGAAACACAAAGCAGCACGTGCGCCGCCGAGGAGGTACCCCGGTGCGGCACCGACCCCCGCACG